>NZ_JAUJED010000020.1:123748-165549 GCF_030442075.1 Vibrio sp. TMPB1044
TAATAGATACGGGACAGATTTAGATAGAGCGGGAGAAGAGGGGACTAGCGTTTTAAATCAATGTAGATCTGCTCTACTTTGGTACGAGCCCAGTCGGTTTTACGCAAAAACTTTAGGCTAGATTTAATACTCGGGTCTTTTTTGAAACAGTTGATGTTGACCATGTAACTCAACTCTTCCCAACCGTAATGTTCAACCAATTCAGTCAGTAGCTTTTGAAGAGTGATACCGTGAAGTGGGTTATTTTCTTGTGTCATGAGATGTTCTCGCCATTTATTTGAGCTAAGTATACCAGTTTCGCTTTATGAATTATCAGACCATTTAAGTTCGTAATCGGTGTGGATAATCGACAATTCTTCTCTACCTGTATCACCAAACAATTTAACTTGAGCCTGCATCCATTCTTCGAATCGTTTTATCTTTTCTCGATGGAAGTAACCTGGAGGTGCACATAAAAAATAATTGTATTTAGGCTTCAGAGCGATATTACCGATTCGGACGAGTTTCTTTTCCTGCAAATAGCGATACACCAAGCTGTGCTTAACCAAGGCTACGCCCTGAACGGATAATGCACCCTCTAAAACAAAATGTGAGCCGTCAAATTGCAGTGACGAACGGCCTGCTTTCGCCCCAACAACGTCTAACCATAGATTCCAGTCCATATCAGGCCAACGGTCTTCAATTAACTCTGCTTTATGCAGATCGCTGATGTCATAGATTCCATATTTTTCTTGATAGATAGGATGGCAGACAGGGTAAACCACTTCGTCCATCAACCAACGTGATTCAATGTTTGGGTAGTTACCATGACCATATCGAACACAGACATCGACAGCCGAGTCTTCAAAGGTAACCAGTTTGTTGGTCGGTTCTATTAACATCGATAAATCTGGATGACGGTCGCGGAAGTCGCCAATTCTAGGTACTAACCAATGTTGTGCAAAAGAGGGCACGGTCGAAATCGACAATTGAGTGGGGTTGGGGTCTTGGTTTATTCGTCTTACTCCATCTTGAATATGAGCAAAGCCTTTCTTAGCTTGCAGGTAAAGCACTTCACCTTCATGAGTGAGTACTATTTTTCGGTGCTGACGAATAAACAGGTCTGCGCCTAACCATTCTTCAAGTTGGCGAATTTGTTGGCTGACTGCTGCAGCCGTGACAAATAGCTTTTCTGCTGCAAGCTTAAAACTGCCTGTTTCAGCCGCAGTATAAAAATAGTATATCCCTTGGAAAGGTGGGGTGCGCTCTCTCACATTAGTTTTCCTTAACTGAATGCCAGTATCTATCGTTTGTCGATGTTGCTCTATTGGTCGATTATTGACCATAACAAAGCGAAAGATCAACAGGAGAAAGGCTATGAATACGATCACAGCAACCGCAAATACCAACCATTCATTTTTGTCATCATTATCAATTAAGAAATTCTATTCTAAATTAGGCATGTACTTTCAAAATCGTAGAACCAGAAAGCAGCTGTCTGAGCTACCAGAGTATTTGTTGAGAGATGTCGGGATTACACAGGAACAAGTTGATAAGGAACTGAAGAAATCGTTTTGGGAGTGAGTGGGAGTGTTAGGGGAGGGACTGGCTAATCTAAGGTTGAGCGTACTTTGCTGCCAAAAAAAGGAGCCGTGATGGCTCCCTCTCGATTTTGATTACTCTTCCCAAACTACCAATTTATCTTTCGGCCAGTTATGACCGACTTCGTGGTACTTCTGCTCAAGGATATGTCGTTTGATCTTAAGAGTAGGAGTTAACACGCCATTCTCAATACTCCACGGTTCCTTAATCATCAATACACCTTTGATCTTCTCATGTGAGGCGAGTTGTTCGTTCATTTTTTCGATAACACGCTTGGTGGTTTTCTCATAACGGGCTCGATCAAAATTAGGGAAGTCGTGTGGAACGACAAGCAAAATAGGACCAGGTAAGCCTAAACCGATCAAACACATCATTTCTACGCGGCTGTATTCAAAGAGTTTGTTCTCGATAGGTACAGGAGCAACAAACTTACCTTTCGCGGTTTTAAAGGTATCTTTTTTACGTCCACGAATAGTTAGGTAGCCTTCGCTGTCGATATCACCAATATCACCAGTATGCAGCCAGCCATCAGAGTTAAAAGACTCTTGGGTTGCAATGTCATTTTTGTAATAACCAGAGAACATGCCCTTGCTTCGAACCAAAATCTCTTCGTCCTCTGCAATTTTGAGTTCGATCCCCGGGCCTGCGTTACCTACAGTACCAATTTTGTCAGCTCTAAAAGGGTGATTAATCGTGCTGTAGGCGAAAGACTCTGTCATTCCCCATGCCTCGGTAATGTGCAGACCAACACTTTCATACCATGCAAGTAGAGCTGGTGATACAGGCGCAGAGCCACATCCAAGAACACGAGCTTGATCCAAGCCTAGGCCATCGGCAAGCTTCTTCTTAATGATGTTGTTGATAAACGGAATCTTAAGTAAGAAGTTCAGTTTCTTCTGTGGCAATTTGTCTTGGATTCGCTGTTGGAACAGCGTCCATAAACGAGGAACTGAAATGAACAGAGTAGGACGATGCATTTTCACATCATCAATAAACGTGTCTAAAGACTCAGGGAAAGCCGTGACCACGCCACCCATTACTGAAGAACCAAAGATGTAAACGCGTTCTGTAATATGAGCAAGCGGTAGGTAAGAAAACAGGCGATCGCCGGGTTGGATACCAATATGGTCGATCAGCCTTTGAACTGACCATGTAAAGGCGCCGTATGTAAGCATTGCCCCTTTGGGTAATCCAGAGGTGCCTGATGTATACACTAATGACATTAGCTTGCCGTCGTGATGTTGAGGACGTTTGGTGGATGGTTCATGCGTATCGATCAGCTGTTCAAATGTGTGTTGGCATTTGGCTGCCGTATCGTATGGTAGAGAGATGCTGATTAAGTCCGGATTGTCATCCAATACCTTTTGGGTAGCAGCAGGATCATCTAGCTTACCTGCAATCACTATTTTACTTTCACTGTGCTCAATACAGTATTGGATGGTATCTGCACCAGCTGTTGGAAAGATTGGGACGCTGACAAAATCTCCTAACATCATGGCAAGATCGCAGATAAACCACTCTGCACAGTTTTTCGAGACGAGAGCTATTCGATCGCCTGATTGGGCTCCGAGTCCTTCTAATGCTGACGCCAGTTTCAGTGCTTTATCGGCCACTTCTTGATAAGTAAATTCGACAAATTGGCGGTTAATAATTTGTTTTAAATAGACCTCATTTGGGCGTTCTTCTGCCCATTTTAGGATCATTTCATTTGGTGTTGGGAGAGCTGTTGCGTTTTCTTGGCTAAACTCGTTAGGCTGAATCATTGTCTAACTCCATGTTTTTCGCTAAGTTATTTTTGTTAAAATCATGTTAAATGTACCATGATTTTTTCTTTTAGGGAGTAAAATTAGCGTTTTCTGTTATCTGTGCAGGCACGTCTGTAACTTGCAGGTGTTACTCCGGTCCTTTTCTTAAAAATTCTCGAAAAATATGACACGTCCTTGTATCCACATTGATAGGCAATTACGGCAATTTTTGATTCGGTATCCGCTTCAATCAATTTTTTGGCGAGTAGAATGCGTTTATCACAAACAAAGTCTCTAAAGCTTACCCCAAAGTGTAGATGAAACTTTTTCGAAAAGTAGGTTGTAGAACAATGACACTTCTCAGCGATCTCTGTTTCTCTAATTTCTTTGTTGATATTGTCCATGACAAAGTTAACGACTTCTGAAGTAAACAACTTTGCAGGTAGTTGATTATTGTTATTTATGTTTCTGTCGAGATCGAAGTGGGATTCGAAGATATGCTGTGTTTTACTCTTAAGCTCTTCGAATGTACTGGTCAGATGATTACTGTTTGTTTCGATAATGAAAAATATATTCTTATGATTTCGAATGATATTAGGTAACGAATCTGAACAAATAATGACAATTCTCTTGTTCAAGTTTTCACAAATAGATAATGCCATTGTAAGTAGTTGAAGTTTGTCAGGTCTATTCAATATAAAAAATACCAGTCTTACATCTAAGTTACTGATTACAGATATATCTTGCTTACAATTCTTAATGGGGAAGTAGTGGCTTATTTTATTGATAATAACAGCATTAAAATCACTGTCTTTATCTGATAATAAAGGTGTGACTACTTTCATATAGATACCAACTCTATTTCATATTAAATTGTGAGTTAAAAAATAGACAAATAACGAAGCATAATAATTAGATTAGAAGTACCACAAAAAAGTGCAAGTAAATGGCAAGAAAATCCTAACCTAATATATCTCTCACCTCTAGATTTAGTTTACAGGTAAACAAAGCCTGATACGCAAATCAAGGAGAGGTTCTCATGGATAAGTTTTTGAATAATTGTAAAGAATTCATGAAAGATGAAGAAGGGTTGACTGTAATCGAGTATGTAATCGGTGCAGCTTTATTGGTATTAGGTTTAACAACTGTATTTTCTGGTTTAGGGGCTACACTCGCAGCGAAACTGAACAGTATTGTTAATGGTCTATGATCGGTTAGGAGTGAAGCTGCAAAGAGGGCTTACTTCGGTTGCCTACATTATCGCTGCTGCGTTACTTGTCATTGCTATAGGATTGGTTTTTTCTGGGATGGCGACAGCCTTACTTAGCAAAATCCAGAGCATTTTTTCGAGTGTATGAATTAAATATATGATTAATGAGCCTTCAGTTTTTTGGGCATTGCTAATTGCAGTTTCGGTATACGATGTTGAGAAACATCGTATACCAAACAAAATATTGATACTGTTTTTGTTTGTGTACTTTTTATCAATGTTTAACCGCAATTACACCTTTGATGTTTTTTTAATGTCCTTAGTTGGATTCGTGGTGTTTTTTTGTTTTGGATTACTCTTATATTTTTTAAGAGCTATGTCTGCAGGAGATGTGAAGCTATTAGGTATTGTAGGGATGTATCTTGGGTGGGGACAATTACTTGATGCATCGTACTTTATCTTACTTTCTGCTGGAGTGATCGGGACTTTCTACTTGCTATATAATTTTTCCAACTCGAACAGTCTTAGTATCAAAGGCTATTTTGAAAATAAGCTAATTGTGCTTGGTGGAGTAGCACCAGTATCAAATGAAAGTACTAGTTTGCACGCTAGGTATTCAAATAAGGTGACGATGCCTTTTGCACCCTCTGTTGTTATGGGATTAGCGATGTATAGCTACTTTACTTAAACCTGTTGTTGGTTAGCTTTGTGGAGAGGAATAATATATGGATATTATAGGGCGTACTGCTCCAACAACTTTGAAGCCTCAAATTTCAGCCCCAGCCGTTCCTACATCTATTGATATGTTGGGTGTTCCTGAAGTCGTTATTGAAAACCTTGTACTCAAGCATTTGTCTGCTTACCCTAAGTCGGATGTGTTAGAACTCTCTAATTATATGTGTGTTGTCACCCATATTGTGGAAAGTGCTTTGGCCGTTTTAAGGAAAAAGTCGTTAATTGAGGTATTTCAGCCTACCTCAGATCTTTCTCTATCATCAGTTTCCCATAGTCATGTCCGTTACTCCCTTTCTGAAAAAGGGCTGGAAGAAGCTGATCTTGCCTTTAAACGTGATGCTTATTTAGGGCCCGCGCCAGTTTCGCTTGACCAGTACAGTGATGTGGTCAAACAGCAAGACCTGAGAGTAGAGCTAGTCACTAGACCACATGTCGAAGCTGCTCTGGATGATGTATATGGTGTCGATAAAATGATTTCAGTGCTAGGGCCTGCAATCAATTCTGGACGTGCTTTGTTGTTATATGGGCACGCTGGTACTGGTAAAACCTTTGTCGCGAGCCGAATTGTCAATGCGCTGCACACCTCTGTGTTTATCCCTTATGCAGTCTATGCCTTAGGTAATATTATCAAGGTGTTTTCTGCACAACATCATAAACCGTTGGATAGTAACGGCAGTGATCAAAGTATTTCTCTCAAAGATCAATACGACAAGCGTTGGCTTAATTGTGAAAGGCCAAATATCCAAGTTGGGGGTGAACTGACTATGGATATGCTTGAAGTTAATCATTCAGAAAATAGTCGAGTCTGGTTAGCCCCAGTACAAATGATGGCAAATAATGGGATTTTTGTCATTGATGACCTTGGTCGTCAGCCTATGCCGGTGGATGCGCTTCTTAATCGTTGGATTGTACCGATGGAGTACTCATTCGACTATTTGTCGCTGCCTAATGGTCAGCAGATAACGATGCCATTTGTATTAACTCTTGCCTTTTCTACCAATCTAAACCCAAAGAAAATAAGCGATCCCGCCTTTTTACGTCGTTTAGGTTACAAGATTGAATTCAAGCCACTTAACCAGCGAGATTATGAAGCTTTATGGATGAGCGTCGTTGCTGATAGAGAAGTAGAGCTTCAAGACGGCTTCTTTGAGCGTTTGTCTCAAATGCACACGCTGCTTAAGGTGCCACTTTTCCCATGTTTACCGAAAGATCTCGTTGGTATAAGCAAAGATATTCTTTCGTTTGAGCAGCTACCACCTGTTATCACATTCGATATTCTTTCCATGGCATGGGAAGTCTATTTTACCTCTGATGGACACGAGGAAGAGAATAATGAATAAGAGTCAAGTTTTCCTACTGTTTTTACTGTCCGTAGTATTCGGCTTAGCGGCTGTATTTTTTGCTAAGCAGTGGATGGATGATCAAGTTCAGCCAACCGTTGAAGTTGAAACGGTCGAGCGTCACCCCGTTGTTGTCGCATCACAAGAAATTGAAGCCGGAACTATTATCGAGGATCAGTTTTTAACCACCAGATTGATGGAAGTTGATTGGATTAATGAAAATAACTATTCGGATAAAGCAGAGCTGATTGGCAAGGTTGTTGCGAATACTGTCTATGCGGGAGAGGTGCTTCACAAGTTACGATTTACTGTACCAGGAGAAGGGTCAACGCTTGCAGCTCTTATCCCTGAAAATAAACGTGCGGTAACGATACGTGTTGATGATGTTATTGGTGTGGCGGGTTTCTTATTACCGGGTAACAAGGTTGATATTCTCAATACCGTTTCTTACGGAAAAAATTCTGCAGCGACTCAAACAGTATTAAAAGACATCAAGGTTTTGGCTGTCGACCAAACGGCTAAAACGAAAGAAAACAGTCCGATTATTGTACGAGCGGTAACACTTGAGATGACGCCGAAAGAGGCAGAGAAACTTCTCACGGCTAAAAGCAAAGGCGATATTCAGCTGACTTTGAGAAACCCACATGAAGTTGAGAAAAAAGTGGTTCGTCGATATGTGCCTAGACCAAGTGTCACCATTATCAAAGGTACAGAAACATCTAATGTGCGCGTCAAGGATTGAGGTGAAATATGAGAATATTAATTGCGTGTGTTTTGAGCCTGATTTGTATTTCGACGGCCAGTGTTGCGGCGTTACAAACGGGAAAAACAGTCACGGTTCCACATCATAAATCTACGCATGTCGTGCTGTCGGGAAAAGCGGCGAAGGTTTCTCTTGGTGATCCTGATGTTTTAGATATTGTAATTTTAAAATCAAATGAAGTGTTTTTAATTGGTAAAAAATTAGGTGCGACAAACCTAATGGCTTGGGACTCTCGAGGTCGGTTAATTGAGTCTATTAACATTGAGGTTACTCATGATCTTAATAGCCTCAAAGCTAAATTATATGAGTTCCTTCCAGATGAAACTATCGAAGTGCACAGTGCGCAGAACCGTCTATTATTGAGCGGTCAGGTGAGTAATCAACAACAAATGAATGTCGCGATGCGAATTGCAGAAACGTATTCATCTGGGCAAACCGCTGACAAATCAAATGAAAGTGGTAGCGAGCAAGCCGCTGCTACCGGTGTTATCAATTTGATGTCCATTGGCGGGGCCCAACAAGTCATGTTAGAGGTAACCGTTGCCGAGGTTCAAAGAAGCTTGGTAAGAAAGTTTGATGCAAACTTCCACTTCTTCCAAACCAGTGGGTCTGACTTTTCTTGGGGGGCCTCTTCCGTACCTGCAGGAGTATTAGGAGCAACGCCTATCTTTAATATTCCTACGTCGACGGACTACGGCATATTAGGGTCATTCATTGATAGTAATACATTGTTTACTTTCGCACTGGACGTAGCAAAACAAAACGGGGTCGCTAAGGTATTGGCTGAACCGAATTTAACCGCATTAAGTGGTTCTAAGGCTGAGTTTTTAGCTGGTGGGGAATTTCCAATTCCAGTGCCTGATGAGGATGGTATTACGATTGAGTACAAAGAGTATGGTGTAGGTTTAAAGTTCATCCCAACGGTACTCAGTGACAAAAAAATCAACCTAAACTTAGCGGTTGATGTGAGTGAAATTGCCAATAGTAGCTCGTTAACGATTGATCCTGGTACTACCAATGCGACTTACTTTATCCCTCCGATTACACGAAGAAGTGCGTCATCGACGCTTGAGTTAGCCGACGGTCAAACTATCGGTATTGCGGGGTTGCTGAGTGAGAATGTTAGGGACATCAGTAACAAGATGCCAGGCTTTGGCGATGTGCCGATTTTAGGTCAGCTTTTCAATAGCCAAGAGTATGTATCTGGTGAAACAGAGCTCGTTATTCTTGTAACTCCTCGACTCGCTAAACCTATTGATCGAACGAAAGTGACGTTACCAACCGATGCTTTTGTTGATCCTAATGACTTGGAATATTACTTATTGGGTCGAAGCGCTTATATAGCTGAACCGTCTGAATCTGATTCAGAACAGTCTCAAGCGTCACAGGATATATCACCGACCGATGGTGGTAGTGAAGGTTCATTTGGGCATGATTTATAAGGAGATAGATATGATTAGAATAATGATGGTCTTTCTCGTGATGGTGTTGGTTGGCTGTGCAAATGATGCTCGTTTAGGGCACTCGGTAGCACTAGTGAAAACAGAGCAAACGTATAACCCTAATGCGACCCAAGAGAATTTACTCGAAGTACCTGATGGTACAGGGGAGCGGATGCAGACTGGTTACGACAGATATGTAGGCAGAGGTGAAAATGATCTGTCCGGAAGTAGTAGCCAGATCTTAGAAGATTTTAACTAAATCTGGAGGTACTCACATGTTGTATCGAGTATCACAAAGCCCGAAAAAACAACAAGGCTTAGTTGCGGTGATGATTACTGCTGCCTTGTTGGTTTTTCTAGCTGTCTCAGCGCTAGCTGTAGACATAAACCATATGGTCGTGAATAAAACGCGCTTACAAAATGCAGTCGATTCTGCAGCGTTGGCTGCCGCAACCATATTAGACAATAGTAAAGATAAAGACGCTGTAGACGCAGAAGTGGGTACGGCACTTAATGCTATGGCGGCTTCAACCGGGAACCAAGAAATTGATTTCTCTACCGCTTCTATAGGTATTGATTATTCCAATGATCCACAGGACTTTACTGGCAGCGCAACTTTTGGTGCAAATGATGATGTTTATGTGCGTGTTCGCGTAGATGCACTAGAAATGGACGAATTCTTTATTCAACTGTTTGGTCTTGAAAAAGTGGTATCGGCAAGTGCTGTCGCAGGACCGAGTTCAGGCCTCGCTTATAATAATGTTGTACCCATTGGAGTGTGTATTGGTGATGGTACTTCTGATAATGATGTTAATGAAGATGGTTATCATGACGAAACCGGTGAAGAGATAACCAATGTGTTCGGTTATGAAGTTGGAACCGTTCACGCTTTAAAGGTTGGAGACAGTAGTCTATCTGAAATGGGTAATGGTAATTATCACCTGCTGGACTTTGGTTCTGGTGGTAACACTATCAAAGAAGGCTTAGGTGGTAGTTATGATCAGCCAGTTAAAATTGGTGAAGATATCACAACCAAACCTGGCGGCACGGTTGGTCCGACAGGTGATGGTTTAAATACTCGTTTTGGTGATTATGGCGGTGGATTATCGGCATCTGATTACCCTTCAGATTATGTGACCACAGAACCTACCAATGAAATAACGATTGATGCCAATACTGGAGAGATCACTTTCGATGATAGCTACGATTACGCTCAATATAAGTTAGATACCAATGCCTGTATAGCAAGTGGCGGTTCTGGGTGCGCATCTAATGGTGTTGCTTGGCGTCGTATTTTACCTATACCTATGGTGGACTGCTCGGGTAAAAGTGGCGGCTCTACCGACTTTACAGTGAATAAAATTGGCTGCTTTTTCTTGTTGCAAAAAGCACCAACTAACAACTCAGGTACACCCGCCGTTTTTGGTGAGTTTATACATTCTTGCAGTGTTACTGGTGGCTCTAGTAGTAATCAGTCGACAACCGAAGGGGCTTACAGGATTGTTTTGTATAAGGACCCTGATAGCGGGGAGTCGTAATTATGACACTATCTAATAAACATCAACGTGGTTTTGCTGCTGTTGAGATGGTCATTGCGACCCCTGTGTTACTGTTTTTTTTGGGGTTGGTGATCGAGCTTGGCAATATTTTGATTCACTACAATGTTATCTCTAAATCTGTACAAAATGGCGCACGATATGCTGTTAGTGAGGTTTACGATACCAAAGGTGGCACTATTGCCCCAACGTTGGAGATTCAAAATGTGGTGGTTTATGGCCAGAGCAGCGTAGGGACGGCTGTGTTATCTACATTGACGACATCAGATGTAACGGTAACACCACCCTCTATTGACAGCTATGTACGAGTCAGCGTGACATATGACTATGTGCCGTTGTTTTTGTCTATTCCTTTATCCGCCACAAGTTTTTCTATTCCGTTAAGTGTCACTTCGGTGATGAGGGTACTGTGATGAAAAGGTTTAAAGGACGTGTCAAAGGGCTTGCCATCATTGAATTCACTTTAGTCTCATCGTTAATTTTTCTACTGCTCTTTCTCATTTTAGCGTTGGGTGCCTATATATTTTCGCTGCAAATGGTCAGTGAGGCGACTAGGAAGGCCGCTAGGTTAGCGACAGTCTGTTACGTCCTTGATAGAGATAATATTGCGGGAATGGTGGTGAATGATATTCCTCTTGTTGGGTTTACTAATGCGAATTTAGAAGTAGCTTACTTAGACGCGAGCGGTAGTGAAATTACGTCTGGTTACGAGACTAATCCCGGATTTGGCACCATTAAATTTGTGCGTGCTAGAGCTACGGGTTATGGCATTCAGTTAATCAGTAACCTAAGCTTTCTAGGAAATAATGGATTTCTTGCAGCCCCTGCGTTTGAAACAATACTGCCGGCAGAAAGCTTAGGGGTGGTAAGGGCTGAAGCTGGCACAGACATCAAAAATCGGTGCCCATAAGCGGTTATTTAAAAGGAGATGAATATATGGGGGAAGCGATCAAAATAACGCCTAATGAAAACGATAAGGATATAACGCGTTTAAGAACGAATCTAAAGGTTTGGTTAGTCTACAGCACTGACGCCTTTCATTCGCATATGACTCAAGAGCTAAAAAAATGCCGAAATGTTCATGTGACGTCGTTTTCTCTTGCGGCAATGAGTGAGGAATACTTAAAAAGTGCGGATGTTCCAGAGCTTATTTTCGTTGAAGCTCACGGGAATTGGGCGCAAAAAATGGTTGAGTTGCAAGGGTATGATTTGTCTTTAGAAGACAAGGACTTGTCTTTAGTTGTGCTCGGTGATGAAAGTGATAATGGGTCACTAAAAATCGCACTGCGTTTAGGTGCTTCAGATTTTTTGTCTCACAATGTGACCCTATCGGACCTACTACCACTCTTGAAGAAAACGGCCTCTGAAAAGCTTGAGAACTCCAGTTACGGAGAGTTTATCTTGTTTTTGAACACTAAAGGAGGGATGGGAGCAACCACCTTAGCGTTAAATACTGCCATTGAGATGGCCACGCAACATCCTAATGAAGTACTTTTGCTCGATATCGATCTTCAATTTGGCGTGATACCTGATTATTTGAACATAACTCCCACTTATAGTGTTTCGGATGCGATCAACAGTTCTAATGATTTGGATGAAATGTCTTTGGGGTCATTGGTAAATAAACATGAATCGGGTCTGCATGTTCTAAGCTTTAAGCATGAAAATAACGCAGATGATTTCGAACAGGCTCAGAAAATTGGCAGATTACTTCCAATTCTGCGTCGTTTTTACCCTTATGTGATCATTGACCTGTCTAGAGGCTTAGACCACGTGTTTGCATCAGCAATATCACCTGCGACGAAAGTACTTTTGGTTTTACAACAGAGCCTAGTGTCAGTAAAAAACACAAGTCGACTAATTAAGTCTCTGAAGTTTGAGTATGGCTTACAAAGTGACTCAATAGAGGTCATTCTCAACCGTTATGAAAAGCGACATTCAATTAAGTTAAAAGATGTAGAGCAGGCGGTGGGTAATCACAATATCCATCTTATGCCTAACGATTTTAAAGTTGCGCTGGAGAGTGCCAACTTGGGGCAGCCGTTAGTTCAGTCGAGAAAGAAAAGCTCTATTACTCGCTCTATCATCGATTTGTCTCATGTTCTATCACCACCAGAACAGGAAGAGAAAGGGTGGCTAAAAAAGTTGTTTTCATAATGGGTTGATGAAAAGTAAACACGAGGGATTGTGATGTTCTTTAAACGAAAAAATGTAAATCCAGAGTTTGAAAAAAAAGTAGAACAGATTTCGCATGATTCAGACGGTGCCAATCCTGTTGAAGGTTTATCAAGTGTTGAAACGTCTAGCCACTCTCGGAATTCAGAAGCAAACGTAGAGAAAGAAAAGGCGATCGATGAAGCTCGAAAGGTTTTGGAGCAAGAGTTATCAATCAAACACTTCTTTCATAAGCAGCTGCTGGAAACTCTTGATTTAGGATTGCTTTCGAGCTTGGAGAAAGAGCGAGCTAAGCTAGATTTACATGAAGCTATCGTACAGTTAATGGCTGAAGATGGTAGCCACGCACTCAGTGCGGAAGGGCGTAAGCGGGTAATAAAACAGATAGAAGATGAGGTGTTTGGCCTTGGTCCGTTGGAGCCTTTATTAGCTGATCAAACCGTGTCAGATATATTAGTTAACGGGCCTAAAAGTGTTTATGTGGAGCGAAGAGGTAAACTCGAAAAAACGCCCTATACTTTTCTTGATGACCGACACCTGAGAAACATTATCGACCGCATAGTAAGCCAAGTAGGACGCCGAATAGATGAAGCGTCACCTATGGTAGATGCGCGCTTAGTTGATGGTTCACGTGTTAACGCAATTATCCCGCCTTTGGCTCTTGATGGCCCCTCCGTTTCTATCCGTCGTTTTGCAGTCGACCGTTTGACGATGGACAACTTGATTGACTATGACTCAGTTTCGCCTCAAATGGCTAAGTTTGTGGAGGCTGCGGTTAAAGGAGAGCTCAATATCTTGATTTCAGGAGGTACGGGGTCTGGGAAAACGACCACACTGAACATCTTTTCTGGTTTCATCCCGCGAGACCAACGAATCATTACCATAGAAGACTCGGCTGAATTACAACTTCAACAACCTCACGTTATTCGTCTAGAAACCCGCCCTGCTAACTTGGAAGGTAAGGGGGAGATCAGTCAGAGAGAGTTGGTGAAAAATACCTTGCGTATGCGCCCTGATAGAATTGTTGTTGGTGAGGTGAGGGGCAGTGAAGCTGTTGATATGTTAGCTGCAATGAATACGGGTCACGATGGTTCTCTTGCGACGATTCACGCTAATACGCCTCGTGATGCCCTAAGCCGGGTCGAAAATATGTTTTCCATGGCAGGATGGAACATCTCAACCAAAAACTTAAGAGCTCAAATTGCTTCGGCTATCCATCTTGTTGTTCAAATGGAGCGACAAGAGGATGGTAAGCGCCGCATGGTGAGTATCCAAGAGATTAACGGCATGGAAGGCGAGGTGATTACTATGTCGGAAATTTTCCGTTTTCAGCGTAAAGGTATTGATGAAGACGGCAATATTATCGGCTATTTCACTGCTACGGGGGTAGTACCTCAATATCATGATCAGTTAGTCAAACGGGGACTCGATCTGCCTTTCGAGCTCTTTAGTGAGACCAAAGGTTAAGGAGAGATTATGGACAATGTAAGCGTTTCATTAGGCCTATTGTTTATCGCAGTGCTTTTTATTTCCCAAGCGTTGTTGTTACCTGCTGCTGGTAAGAAAGCGAAGCATAAAGAGTTGTCTCGTCGCTTAAAAGAGACGCAACGTAATATTGATGCAGAGAGTTTGTCATTACTCAAAGAGCACTATAACAAAGAACTCTCCCCGCTGGACCGTAAGCTCATCGTTATCTCTTTTTTCGCGGGCTTGAAAAAAATGTTGGAACTCGCAGGTATGAAAGTGGCTTTAAGCCGATTCTTACTGATTATTTCTCTTTGTGCTGTATTGCTCTCATTGATATCGATAATGACTAACCAAGTGTGGTTCATAAGTGTAGCGGCATTCATTTTCGTTTGGGTCATTGCTTACTTGTTTGTGCAAAACCGAGTGACTTACCGAATGGCTCGATTTGAAGAGCAACTTCCTGAGGCGTTGGATATTATTCGACGTGCCTTACAAGCAGGACAACCGCTCGTTCAATCATTTAATGAGGTTGGCGAAGAGCTTCCTGACCCAATAGGTACTGAATTTAAGAACACCTATAATTTACTTAATTATGGTTATGATTTACGTCTAGCGATTTTACAGATGACAGAACGAGTCCCCACCGTATCAATGCTGGCTTTTTCCAGTGCCGTAATGTTGCAAAAAGAGACTGGGGGTAACTTATCTGAGAACCTGCAAAAGGTATCTGAAGTACTTAGAGCGCGTTTTAAACTGGAAAGGAAGGTAAAAACACTCTCTGCTGAAAGTCGCTTATCAGCATGGATCTTAACGTTATCCCCTTTTGGTTTGTTTTTCGCATTACGGGTGGCTAGTCCCGAGTATATCGAGCCACTTTATAAAGATCCGCGCGGTTTATCGATGGTCAGTGTCGGTATTGTTCTTTTGGCCATCGGGGCCTTGTGGATTAAAAAGATCATTAGCATAGAGATTTAACTTATGGAACTACTCAATATTGAAGTCTGGAAGCAGATGTTAGAAGAGTTTGGGATCAGCTCTCAGGTGGTTATTTATGCGATGATTTTGCTTACTACTGTCTTGTTAACATTGACTGTTGGATTTCTGTTTTTAGGTGCTCGATCTCCTTTAGACAAGAAGCTAAGACAAATATCTGAAGAAGGGAGGGCTGATGGAAGAAAGCCCTATAATTTCTCAAATACGCTTGAATCATTAAGCCCTTTTATAAGTAAAGGTAATAAAAAAGATAATGAAACTTACTCAGAAAAGCTGATGCATGCTGGGTTCCATGAGAAGAGTTCATTATCAGTTTTCTATGCGTTGAAGGTTTTATCTAGCTTAATAGGTATCGTCGCTGCTTTTATGGTCTATTACATATCGTTGGGTGGAGACTACAATAACTTACTCATCATGACCTGTGTTTTTCTCGGAACATTTACGCCAAATATTGTTCTGAGTAAGTTACAAAAAGAGCGTCAGAAAAAAATAAGAAACGGTGTTCCTGATGCGCTTGATCTTCTTGTTGTGTGTACCGAATCTGGGCTTGGTTTTAATGCCGCTCTTGGGCGCGTAGCGTCTGAGCTCTATGTCTCTCAACCTGAACTTGCGGATGAACTAGAGACTGTATTTGCTAAAATTCAAGCGGGCGTCACTATGCCTGATGCGCTTAGGCAGCTTATCGAACGAACTGGTTTAGTCGAGTTGGAAGGTTTGGTTTCTTTGCTTTCTCATGCATCGAGAATGGGGGGGAGTTTAGCGCAAACACTCCGTGATTATACTGAAGACTTTAGAGATAAACGTCAGCAAGCCGCTGAAGAAATTGCGGCGAAAATACCGACCAAAATGTTATTCCCAATGTTGATATTTATTTGGCCTTGCTTTTTCATTGTCGCACTTGGCCCAGGACTATTGATCGTAATGGACGCATTAACTGCGCCGGGAGCAAGTTTATGATGTTATACAATAAGTTTCTTCTACTACTATTGCCAATTTTGCTTCTTGGTTGTGCTTCTTCGGATGAACCGACTAATCAATTTGATGCAGAATTGTACTCTGGTAAACCAATCGATTCTTTGACTAGTGATGATCCACCGCTAAATGAAAAAGAAGCAATTATGCGCGGTGACATTGCTCTGCGAGACAACAATATAGACTTGGCCTTATATGAATATATACGTTCCTTGTCCTTCCCTGAAAAAGAGTTTCACGATAAAACTTTGTTCACTATTGGCCAAATACATTCGTCTCGCGGTAATTATGCGTTGGCCGAGAAAGCTTACCTAGCTGCGCTAGACTTTAACCCAGCCCACACCGAAGTATTGGAGCAGTTAGGTGTTTTGTATACAAAGCAACGCCGTACAGATGAAGGTCGAAGCTATTTCTTTAAAGCGATAAATTCAGACCAAGTTCGTTTGAAAAGTAGTGAAACAATCCAAAATTACCAAGCGTTGAGCCAAAGTGAAGTGGCCAGTTTGAAGGTAGACAGCATGTCTCCAGCATTAGCTTATATGGGGATTGGTGTATTGGAAGATGTTGACGGAAAGCATCAGATCGCACAAGAGTACTTCAAAAAGTCACTAACGATAGATAAAAGCTCAGTCAAAGCTTTGTTGAATATGGGCTACTCCCACTACATGTATGGTAACTACAAGGAAGCGTATCAATACACGCGTTCAGCCTTAGAGTTAGAACCGAATAATGAAAAAGCTCAGAATAATCTAGCACTTATTTATTTAGCCTCTGGGGATATAAAAAAGGCCACCAACGTGTTCATGAGGCACATGGACGCCCCAGAAGCGTTGAATAACGTTGGCTACTTCCTGATCTTACAAGGAAAACCTGATCAGGCGGTTCCATATTTACAACAAGCTATCGATAAAAAATCATCTTACTACAAAGTAGCAAATGAAAACTTAAACAGAGCACTAGCGGAAGTGAGAGAGATGGAACAATAGTGATTTGAATTTGGCTTAATGAAAAGGATATTCATATTGCCTAAAAGTGATAATTTTAACAAAGACATCATAGCTATTTCTGTAATTTGGTTCGTATGTGCCATTTTGATATTTATTTATAAGTGGGAAAGCATTTCAATACTCAACCTGAATGACAATGACGATTATATGCGTTTTGTTCAGTTTCAGGAGTGGATGAGGAATGGCCATTGGTACCTAGAGCCAATGAGTAACTTTAATGCCGATGACGGTGTTATTATTCATTGGTCTCGATTTCCTGATCTAATGCTCTCTTTGGTCGCTTTCCCATTGATATTTATGGTTGGTGATAGCCTTGCTTATGCTATCTCGATTTCTATTGTCCCTTTGCTTTATTTATTGTTCTTCGCATTATCGTGCTTTTACTTATGCGAACGTTTCTTAGGCGCTAAGTACCGCTTTATCAGCACGATGTTTGCTATTTTTTCTCCTGCAATAATACACTTCTTACCTGGTTCTATTGACCATCATAATATTCAACTTATTTTGGCCACGCTCTTCTTATCAGTAACCCCGACTTCTATCAACAACCTAAGACAATCATGGCGAGTGTATGTTCAGGCCGTTTTCCTGTCTCTATCTCTATGGACTGGGATGGATAATGTTTTGTTGTTTATGATTTTCTTAATTATTTATACTGTGTATTACTGCTTCGTTCGTGACGAGTGGTTTAGTTATGTCTCTAAGCTATATGTAACTTGTTCGATTTTTGGAACTTTTGCTGTTTTATTAAATAGGCCTTATGATGAGTTCTTTTCTTTTAAATATGATGAGGTCTCATTTATTATCATCCTTCTTTTTTTTAGTGGTTGGGTGTTTGTCAATGCTTACAATCGATTGGCTAATAATAGAAAAAATTTAACTCAAAGATTTTTATTGTTTATTTTTCTTGGTTTGTTGTGTTTATTTCCGGTTGTTATTCTTTACCCCTCACTGACTAGTGCTTTGTTTATTGATTACCCACCGATACTAAAATTGTATTGGCTTGATCAAGTTGCAGAAGCTAAATCTGTCGCAACATACATAGCTATGAATGGTTTTTTTTCAGTGGATAATTATTTGTTGCTATTAGTTCCCGCAATGTTGTATCCATTCTTTCGAAATAAAAACCCGCACTGTGCAATCTTGTACCTCATTTTTATGTTTAATTTAGCCCTTGCGATGTTTTGGCAGATTAGGGTAATGAGGTTGTGTTTTGTTTTAGCGGCACCTTTCCAAGCATATTTTGTTATTAAGGTGTCTGAATACGTTAGGTATTCACTACTGAAAGTGCTGGTTATTATCTCAGGTGCTCCATTGGCATTAGCGTTTGTCATTCTCGCTTTGTCTCCAGAAGAGGAAGTGACTACCAAACTTGATGAGACCGATAAGTTACCGGTCATCTTTAAGGTGCTAAAAGATAACGGTATCAACTCTCATACAATTCTTTCAGGAATAGAAACGGGCGCACCTGTATTGGCTAAAACGAACAACAGTATAATCGCCGCACCTTATCATAGAAATATTGTGGGTAACCGATTTTTAATCGAAGTGATGTTAGAAGAGGACATGCTTCTAGCAAGAAACAAAATAGTCGATAAAAAGGTTGATTATATATTGATCGGTAATGACCCTCATTTAACTCTCCTAAAGGATTCTGGAAGCGAAGACTCTTTAGTTAGAAGACTTCATGGGGATAATATTCCGGCTTGGTTAGACGTTACATATGATGGAATTGAGGATGGTTATCGAGTTTTTAAAGTAAGGAGTGAGCATGAATAAACAGAAAGTCGCAGTATTACTCCCATGTTATAACGAAGCCGGAGCCATTGGTGAAACGGTCACATCTTTTCAACAAGCCTTACCTGATGCATCCATTTATGTTTATGACAATAATTCAACCGACAACACGGTCAACGAGGCGTTACAAGCAGGGGCGATTGTGCGACATGAGCCGCGCCAAGGTAAAGGGGAGGTTGTGAGACGGATGTTCTCTGATATCGACGCCGATATCTATGTGATGGCTGATGGTGATGACACCTATGACGCTGCAATATGCCCCGAACTGATCGACCAACTAAATAATGAAAAGCTCGATATGATCATTGGCAGTCGCGAGCGAACTTCAATGGCTTACCCTAAAGGACATATCCTTGGGAATAAGATGTTTTCATCTCTGATTAACTTGGCATTCAATGCGCAATTGAATGATGTGTTTTCTGGCTATCGAATTATGAGCCATAGATTTGTCAAAACCGCACCTATCTTCAGCGATGGTTTCCAGATAGAAACAGAACTTACCGTGCATGCGTTACACCATAATATGTCAATCAAAGAAGTCTCGACTCAATACCAATCTAGACCTGAAGGGACTACCAGCAAACTGAACACCTTGAGCGATGGCATCAAAATTCTTAACTTTATTTTGTTCTTATTGAGAGATGTAAAGCCGATGTTTTTCTTTGGAGTACTCTCGATATTGCTTGGTCTTATTTCATTGATCTTGGGTATCCCCGTCATTGTTGATTTTGTTGATACTGGGTTGGTTGAAAGGCTACCTACCGCTGTTTTGTCTAGCTCAATAGCTTTGATCGCGGTGATGTCTTTTTTCTGTGGTTTGATACTCGATAACGTATCACGAGGTAGGCGAGAGATGAGAATACTCTCTATTTTAAGATTTAAGGACGATGAATGACTTAGCTGAGATATTTGGCTAAGAGATCAATACTCGAGAGCATGAGCTTTGAGATGGAATTACTAATTATATAGCGGGTGCTAGGTAGATTAAATTATGAAAGACGAAAGTAAGAAGCAAGCGATTCGCTTACTTCTTACCTTAAACCTATTAGACCGCCAGTTCTGTCATTGCGCCAAAGACCATGAACAACCCTACCAATCCAACAATAGGTAGCTTCACGGTTTTCAATAACCACACACCTACAATGATCAGAGCGAAATCTAAGCCACTACTCACTGCACTTGTGAAGATGGGTTGATATAGCGCTGCCAATAACAAACCTACAACCGCCGCATTCACACCTGTAAGTGCCCCGGCCACTAAAGGTTTGCTTGCAATCGCCTGCCAGTTCTTCAGGACACCCAGTAGCAATAAGAAGCCCGGTAAGAACACAGCAATCGTTGCGAGTAGGGCGCCGGTGATCGGTGCTGATGGCATCAACACATAACCTAGATAAGTGGCTAACGTAAACATCGGGCCTGGTACTGCTTGCGCCGCTGCATAACCTGTTAGGAAGGCATCTTGAGACAGTTGGTCGCCAATACCATTTTGTAGCAGCGGAAGTACCACATGGCCGCCACCAAATACTAGGCTGCCTGCTTGATAGAACAGGCCAAACACTTCAATGCCTTGAGAGTAAGCACTGAATAGAGGCACGCCAACCAGTAAAGCAACAAAAATCACGAGAGGCGTTACCGATATTTTTTGTGTTGAAGGTATCGTTTTTAGCTCTTGTGAGGTTAAGAACTTACTGCCAACCATAGCTGCAAATATTAGAACCAACACTTGAGGCCAGATCCCTGGAATCAAAAGCAAAATAATGGCGGTAATGACACACAGCGCGGTTGCGATTTTCGATTGGCAAAAGTTTTTGTACATACCGAAAGTGGCATCAGCTACAACCACAACGGCAAGTAATTTAAGCCCGTGAATGATTGAGATGAACAGCGGAGCTTCCAACAACTGGTTACTCACTAGAGCCAATATCAGCATTAGAATGACAGATGGAGAAGTGAACCCCACAAATGCTGCAATCGCACCAGTTAAGCCACCTTTTTTGTATCCGACAGCGAAGCCAACTTGACTTGAGCCTGGGCCCGGAAGAAATTGACTGAGGGCGACAATTTGCCCGTACTCTTCGTCGGACAACCAATTCAGTTTCTCAACAAATGTCTTACGGAAGTAGCCAATGTGTGCTGCAGGTCCACCGAAGCTAATCCAGCCAAGCCAGAAAAAGGTTTTAAAAATTGAAAGCATGATCGATTCCAGATAAATGTTTAGCGTAATTTAGGTGGAGTTGAACTATGATTCAAATTAATTGTTTTAATTATAATTATGAATGATATGGGTTTTTTATGGCTGATTTTAACTGGAAAGGGATTGACCTTAACTTGTTGATTGCACTGCAGGCGTTGTATAAAACCAACAGCGTTAGCAAGGCCGCTGAACGCTGTTATATCAGCCAATCCGCGATGAGTCATAGCTTACAAAGGCTCCGGAAGTTGTTTGATGACCCTTTGTTTGAGCGTGTGGGTAGCAAGATGGAGGCGACAGACCGAGCCATCGAATTATCCAGTACCGTCGAAGCACTACTAAATACCATCCAGTCAGAGGTACTGCTGTCTAAATCGTTTGATGCAGAGACTTATAAAGGGACTTGGAAGATAGGTCTCACTGATTATGCCGAGCAGATGTTCGCTCCAATATTGTTTGATCTTATTAAGCAATCCTCTCCTTACTCCCAAGTAGCGTTGTTCAATGTAAACCGGAGTAACTACCAGCAAGTCTTTGAAGATGCCAAGCTTGATATGACGATAGGCAGCTTTGGTGAGGTACCAAAGCAATATCGAACAAAGCATTTGTATACGGAGCAGCATGTTTGTTTGCTTGATCAATCGGTTCTATCTATTGAGGACCCGATGTCGCTAGAACAATTTGTTGCTGTCGAGCACGCACTCGTTTCTCCAGCCGGAGCTTTAAAAACGGGAGTTGATATTCGTTTGGCTGAATTAGGACTTAGCCGGAAAGTGGCTGTAGCTTCCAGTAACTTTTTAACAGTAAAACGGCTCATTCGTGGTAGAGAATTACTTTGTATTGTTCCCAAGCTTGTCGCGCGTAAGGATATTGATAGTGAAGAAACCTTGTTGGCTGTGAAACCACCGATTGATGTTCCAGATTTTGATATCCAGCTTGTTTATAGGAAAGCTAAACATTTAGATGATAAAAATAAGCTACTTAGAAAATTGATTACTAATACGGTCTCATCTGTGGTTTCCGAATAGTTTATCGTGCCGGTTAGTTGCCAATTTTATATGAATTAACTTGAGAAAAATCCGGCTTATTATAAGAACCCGACTATACTTAATTTACGACTTAAAGCAGTCGTAAAGAATAGACTTTTTGATTTACCTAAGTAAAAGAATGGTTATATCCTCATGATGTAGCTGAAAAAACTGCCAGGCTAAACGGACTTAGTTGGTCTTAAAAGCGCTAGCTCCCCCTAGCGCTTTTCTCTTTTGGTCGAGATAAATTTAGGCGTATCAACAACAACCTAAAAAGAGAATCGAGTCCATTTCTTCGCTCGCCAGCGATAAGCCATGATGATTCCACGGAACCACTCGTCCATCGCGATTGCCATCCAAGCGCCAAATACCCCATACCCCCAATGCACACCAAGTAAATAGCTCATGGCAACCCCAATGCCCCACATGCTGAGAATGCCCATTTTGATCGGGAATTTAATGTCGCCAGCTGCCTTTAGACAAGAGATAAAGATCAGGTTAAATACTCGGCCAGCCTCAAGAATGATGGAGCCCGCAATCAGTGCGGCAGCCAGCGCAATGATCTCTGGATCTTGCGTGAACAGATCGAGAATGTCGAAACGGAACACATAAACAATGCTGGTAATCGTCGTTGAAGCGATAAAACCAACCACAAAGTAACGTTGCACGCGGTTGGTAATCTCGTCGATCCAGCCCTTACCAATGTAATAACCAGTTTGGATTTGGCTACCTTGACCAATTGCCAGTGCAAATGCAAAAGAGAGGCGAGCGATGTTTTGTGCGTAAGTAAACGCAGCCAGTGAAGACGTACCCATCTGCACGACAAAGAAGGTAATGCTGATCTGAGCCATGTTATAAGAGAGCACTTCTCCTGCGTTCATCGAGCCGATCTTAATGATTTTTTGATAGATGGCTTTAGGCACAGATTTAAACTGCTTCACTGGTAGGTCAATGCCTTTGCTTCTAACCACACCAATCAAGATCAACATCCCGATCACTTGGCTAATTACGGTCGCGGTCGCAACCCCTTGCACGCCGTATACAGGCAAACCAAAAGGTTGATATAGGGCACAGTAGTTACCGATTACATTGATGACACCTGCAATCATGTTGATCACCATCGGTGACTTTGAATAGCCATGGCTTCTTAGAATTGTGGTGAGAACCACACCTATGGTTACATTGAAAGTGAGAGCACCACTGATGAACAGGTATTCTTGCGCGTACTGTTCGACTTGAGGCTCGAGTTGATAGAGCGGAATAAAATATTCAGCAACAAGAACTGCAATAACACTTAGTAGCACACCGGCAATAATGGCCAGAATGATGCTCGCTACACCCACGTGAGCGCTCTCTTGAGTGCGAGAGGCACCGTTGTATTGCGCGATTAAAATCCCCGTACCACTGCTGACCATGGTCGAGACAATGATCAGAAAAAAGGATATCTGAGAAATAACACCAACGGCAGACACTGCTTTGTCTGAGTATCCCGATAACATGAAGACATCACTGGTGTTGAGTGCAGTTCTTAGAAGAACTTCGATAAAAATTGGCCAGGTGAGCGCAACGATTCCCATACGTTTATTTAGGGTGGAACCAGCATTAGGCATTTAGGTTTTCTCAAAAAAGGGGTAGGCGACACTATAGTTTAGCGATTATTTAGTAAACGCATATCAAATTAATGTCCGGAAGACTAATAAGGATAAATAAAATTCGAATAAGTCTTCAGAGCCCAATGTTTCTGTGTGAGTGATGAAATTTTTGAGCGGAGTTTTATAGCAAGATTACTCTTTGTTTTTAGTGAATAAAAGCTTGTCTGTGCTTGCGGAGTACAGCGAACAGAGTAAAAGGATCATAGTAGGCCAAATAGTTTAAGAACTTGTTTGTTCGATTATTTGGCTTCAGGTGTAAAAAAGGCACTCAGCGAGATACTGAGTGCCAAAGCCTGAAATTTATGAGGTTATCTTTTCATTGAATTTCAGAAGACAGGTATAGATTTGGTTTACTCTGCGTCGGTAAAGAAATCGTTGTACAGCATGTATAGGTGAGCCGCACTCCAAGAGAAGTTTGGTGCGCCTTGTTGTTCACCGTTCAATGGGTTGTAGTTCTCACGAATTGGCCCGTCTTGTACCAAACCATCAGCATGGTCGAAGAATGCACCTGCCATTTCAATCGCATCGTCACGGTAGCCGTAGCTGTCCATGCCTTTTAGGCCGAAGTAGAACTGATCTACCCATACACGTCCACGCCAGTAAATATCTGGGCCAAATGCTGGGCTCGATAGTGCTGCAGTACCCAATGGAACGTAGGTGTTGAACTCAGAGGTATCTTTCATCACTGAGACAACAGCATCAGCGTGATCTTGAGTCGCTGCACCGTTGAACAGTGGTGACCAACCTTCAGGGCCTTTGCCTCGCTCTACAATCGGTTTACCCGCACAGCCGTTCGCCAATGGTTTGTCTTCAATGCGAATGTCGTAGAAGAAGTTTGTGCTCTCATCGAACATACAAGTGTTGATGTAGTTCGATAGATGTTCAGCTTTTTCACGGAACTCTTTCGCTTCGGCATCTTTGCCCAAAATGTCAGCCATTTCCGCTAGGTACTTGTTATCGCTGTACATGTAGCTTGCTTGGTCAACCGACTCTTGCAGCAGTGAGTAGCCTAGTAGCGTGCCGTCTTCAGCACGGTTTTGAGCGAACTCAACATCCCAATCACTGCGCTTGCCGCCGTTAGCAACGTATGCGTCTAGCTGATCTTTATCGATGAAACCAAAAGCGGCTGCATCATCACGACCTGATTCCCAAGACGCTGCCGTTTGAGCTGGGCTTTCGATGTAATCGTAGTTACCTTCAGCGACGACTTTATCTAGTGCTGCTTGGCCTACAACGGTGTCGTGTTTGTCGCCACGAACCACGGTGAAGTACATTTCGCCTTCAGGTGTGTTGTGTGCTTTGTCGCGCGCTGCGCCATATTCTGGAACACCGTTGCCGTTGTTATCACGGTTGCGTAGCCACCAATCATGGTATGCCACTAGCTTTGGATACATCTCTTCAAGCCAAGCTTCATCGCTGGTGGTCTTGTAGACCTCCATTACCGCCCAAGCCGCTAAGCTTGGTTTGGTATTACGCTCGTTCCAGTTACCACCGTCGCCGCCGCGTTCTGGGCTTAGGTTGTAAGCCAATAGATCTGGCACGTAGCCTTCATCCCATGGGCGAACGGCATCGTCAGCCTGAATCTGGTAAGCGAACATCGCGCGGATGTTGTCTTTCGCCACATCTGGGTTGAAGTGAGCCATTGCGTAAGCTTGTTTCCACGTGTCCCACGGCCAAGTTTGGTTGCCCGAGAACCAACGCGCCGTTACTGATGGTGTAACTGAATCAAACTCCATTGCACCTGCCGCACCACGCCAGTTACCGTTTAATGTTTCCATCGCTTTAACCGCAACTCGTTCTTGCTCAGGCGTTGCGTTCGGGTTGGTTAAACCCATTTCAAGATAGCCTTCCCAACGTTCTGCAGACGCAGCTAAAAAGTCGGTAGGGTTTGCCATGATCTTTTTGATTTCAGGCTGCTCGGCTTGTGCTTCTTCAGTAGTAAGAACATGCGAGTAAGTCGTGTAAACAGTGGTTGATTCTTCAATGTTTGCGGTTGAAGTAAACGCTAGGCCGTCAACAGTCGTTTTCGTTGGAATCGACTTATGAACTTGGTATTCAGATTCGCCAGAGGTCAATAGATCCCACGTTGAACGCACCTTACCGAAAGTCACTTTTAAGCCATCGTCGGTTGCGACGATTTGGCGGTTGTAGTCAGGGTAAGTCTCGGCAATGGTTTTGTCGGTTTGCGCTACGCCTTCTTTAGCGTGTGTTTTTTCAAGCAGTTCACCGTCCCACACTAACTCAACTGGCGAGTCAGTGGTGATTTTCGTTTCTAGCAGAGAGGTACGGTTAGACGCGAAACGCATCGTCATCTCTACTGTCACATCGTCAGATTTCAGCGTCTGAACTAATGCTCCCGGCAGGCTGTAAGCTTCCATGGTGAAAGCCACTTTTTTGCCATCTTTGAACACGCTTAGGCGGTCAAAGTTATCAGCCATGAAGTTGATGTACTCTTCGGTAAGCAGTGCAGTACCTGGGAAGCCGCCCATACCTTCAGCAGTATCTGGCAGTAGGTGACCGTGCCATGCGCCAAGGTCGAAGAATGGGTTAAAACGTTGGTGGTCATCGAAGTCGTAGTCACGCATATATTCTGGTGAGCCAGTGCGGTCGATAACATTCTTAAATTCGTTAGCTTGCAGTTGTTCTGAGCCAGAGTTTGATGCACAACCAGTAACAACAAGTGCTGCACCGATAGCGAGAGCTGCGAATGATTTATTCAGTTTCATGATGAGTTCCTGTTATTACCAGTAGAAGTATTGCATTGCGAACACTTGCGCGTCGCCGATTTCAGTATCGCTGCCTACGCCAAAGCGGCTATCGAAGGCAGTCGCAAATGCGCCGTTGCCGTATTCGTACCAAACGCCAGCATTGATGTAAGAGGTGATTTCTTTTTCACCATTGTCGCCGTCGAAGTTTGCGTAGTTGTAGGCTGCTGATAGGTATACGCCTTGTGCTGCTTCGTACCATGCACTGGTTTGAATGCCAGACTCACTACCGAAAGACTCTTGGTTACCCTTGTCTGTATCGTGCCAAACACGTGCAGCAACATTTTTGTATTCAGCACCCAATAGGAATAGCTCTCCGCCATCGTTATTACGGACTTCACCGCCTCCCATTAATGTTAGGTCATCAGTGAGGTCATATTGTAAGTAACCATTGACCATGGCGTTCTTGTCTTTCCATTGGTCTGCAAAGCTATCGTATTTACCGAAATGGATAAGAGCGTCATCTTCAGAGAAGTCAGACTCAGGAGCGAAAGAAACGCTGTAGCGAAGCTTGCCTTCTAAGTTTTGAATTTTTACCCCTACGTTTACATCGCGAGTGTTAGATATTGCGTAGCCGTATTCGACGGTTGCATCGCCCCACCATTGAACGTCATCCAGTGAAGAGTCCATACGACCAACAATAAACTCTGTTTTGTTATCTGTGCGGTAGCCAGCGTAGAAGCGGTTAAAACCACCTTCAAAGCCACCCCAACCATGACCAGTTGCCCATGCATTGCCTTCATCGTCGGCTTGTACTGTCCAACCTTCCATATATGCAAGACCAAACCAGTTGCCATGCTCGATAGCGAGACCTGCTTCGATGTATGTACCATCAGCGTAGCGACCCTTGTCATCACCTTCTAATGCAACGTGACCACCTAGACCAAGCTCACCATAAAAGTTAAATAGAGTTTGTGAGGCAGCTTCAGGGGGCTGAGTGTCACTATGATTTGCCGCTGATTCTTCAGCGTTTGCATTAGCAGTTAAGGCAGCAAGAATACAACTTGTAATAAGAGTGGTTTTAGTAAAGCTAAATTTCATTTTATTCACTTCTATGTCGGGTTAATAAATGAAGGCTCGTAGGCAGTCTTGACTTCTAATATGGGGTGCTCTTAAGGCGTATTGGTCAGGTTACTTACGATCGCAAAACCGATATTAATGATAATTTTGATGTTTAAAATTAATTAGGGTCAAAAGTGTGATCTGTTTTTAGTAAATGTTTACCTTGTTTTTATTTTGACTTTAAGTTGAATTTGCAGAGGCATGGTTGGGTTTGCAGGTATTCAGGTTGTGAATTATTTTGTAGGTAGTTAGATTGCTGACTCGAATATCTTCTTTCTTGAATGGCTTTGGTGAAAACGGGGGATTGAGTGGAAATGTACCCACAAATAAAAAGGCACTCGCCAAATGGGAGTGCCTTAAGTTTCAATCAGAATGTGGAGTCAAACTAAGCATTCGCCGCTTCAGGTTTTGCTTCTAGTTTCTTCTCTTCTGGAGATAAGCTTTTCTCGTATTGACCGTACTTCCACCATGCGTAGCCAAGGAAGATCACAATCCCGCCCACGTTGTAGAAGATGATGGTCATGATGTCTGCGCCCGTTGGGAAGGTTGATGCAAAGAAACCAACCGTAAAGATAGCGATAAGAATCGACACTGCGGTGATACCTACTCGGCGAGAACCCATGCGGAAGTCACGAGGTAGATGGTCAAGTTTTACACGTAGGTGCAGGTAAGCAATCATGATGAACAGTGGTGGCAACATAGAGGCTGCGGCTGTCATATTGATGATGGTGCTCATTAAGTCTTGTACTGTGTCCGACGCCAGTGTTGGGATGAACATCAGTGGAATTACGATGAAGAACTGAACCCAAGCCGCACGCTCTGGAACGCCTTGTTTGTTAAGTGCGACGGTTTTCTCGCCGAAGATGCCTTTAGGGATTTCAGAGAAGAAAATCTTAACTGGTGTCGCTGTCCACATCAGTAGAGAACCCAGCATAGCTGTGAATGAAACCACACCAACGAAACGGTTCATCAAGATTTCAGACAGTCCAAAGTGTCTTGCTAGACCTTCAAAAACTTGAACTGAGCCGCCAGTAAATTTAAGTTCTTCACGAGCAACAAATACGTTCGCCAACACAGACCCTACCGAGTAAAGCGCACCGATGAAGATACCTGCGATGATGATCACTTTAACGAAAGACTTGTGACCGCCTTTGATGTCGTTAACGTAAACCGCGACCGATTCTGCACCGCCTGCCGCCATGAAGATCCAAGTGATTACGCCAAGGAATGCCCAGTTGAAGCTTGGTGTCATTGCTTCGATGGTGATTGGATCAGCAGGCTCGATACCGCCTACCAAAGCACCGCCAGATAACAAGATGTAAGACATCGTTAGCAGCAGCATCAGTGATGATGTTAGTGACGTTATAGGGCCCAGTAATTTCGCGCCGTTGTTAGAGATATGAGTCGCGACCGCAAATAAGATGGTACTCAATATCGCGGTGGTCATTGGCGTGAAGATGTACTCGAAACCTAAGAACGCATACGACGCGTAAGCGATGATTCTAGGTAGCAGAGAGGTGAAGAAGAACAGGTTAACAAACCAGTATGTGTAAGCTGATATAAACGCCCAGCGACCGCCTAGCGAGCTTTTAACCCAAGAATAAACACCCGCTTCAGAGTCTTTATTCAGTGACACAAACTCTGCAACGATCAAACAAAATGGCACAAAGTAAAAGATGGTTGCTAGAAAGAACATCGGAGCCGAAGAAAGGCCGATCTCGATGTTGTTATTAATGATGTTATTGAAGCTGTATACCGCCGCGAAGGTCATAGACAGTAGGGCAAATTTGCCTATCGTACTGCGTTTATTTTCGGACATGATGTTCTCCGGTGAATCACGTTGATGATCGTTATAACTTGGTCCTAGAGAGGGAAGCTCTAGGCCGCACTTTTATTGTTATGTTGGTTTGGCAAACACCCGCTTTGTTTTGTCAGGGTTGGCTCATTGTTGTTTTTATAGATTTACGATCGGACTTCTTTGGGCTTTTTCTCTCTGGTATTTCAGTAAAGTTATTACCAAAACAAAGAGTTAAAGATTAAGACGTTCATTGAAGAGATTGCTTGTTTCATAAGCGACGATTTATAAGGCTTGTAGGGGCTTTGTGTCGCTTTTTTTATATGAATTAGTTTGTCTCTTCAGCAAGAAGATTAAAGATTAAGCGGCGGGAAGTTAATCGAAATTGATCAAATATGTGACCTTGGGTAAATAAATTTAGTTAATGTTTTACCTTGGTTTTTATTCGAGTTTTATTACCTATTCATTGGTGTTTTTCGTGAACTGAAACCTTGACAGAATGCCGTTTTCATTTTCTTGGTTTGTTATTTAATCATCTGATTTAAAACAAAAAAAGCGCCTTGATAGGCGCTTTTTAAGTTGGGGCTCATGCTGAGTGTTACGACTGCTTAGCCGTTGCTAGCTTTGCGTCTTTACCTGCTTGCTTCTTTTCAAAGCGAGAGATCCACCACCATGCAATACCAGAGAATACCGCTGTCATGAATACGTTGACGAAGAAGGCTTGCATTAGGTCAACACCTGTTGGGAATGCCGATGCCGTCATGCTCACAACGAAGATACCAATAAGTACCGATACAACAGCCATGCCTTGAACGCGAGTACCCATGCGGAAATCACGCGGTGTATCGTCATGCTTCAAGCGGAATACAAAGTACGCCACCATGATGAAGATAGGCGGAAGCATTGCTGTACCAGCCGTTAGGTTGATTGCTGTGTTCATCATGTCTTGTACTGATTCAGAGCCAAAACCGTTAACCACAAGCATCACGAATACAAATGCGAATTGCCACCAAGCTGCACGCACTGGCACACCGTGTTCGTTAAGCTCTGTTGTCTTCTCACCGTAAACACCTTTAGGGATTTCTGAGAAGTGAATTTTTACTGGAGCCGCTGTCCACATCATCATTGAGCCGAACATGGCAACGAATAGGATAATACCGACGAAGCGACCCGTTAGAGATTGTGAAATGTCGAAGTAGTTCGCCATACCAGTGAAGATTTCAACCATACCGCCAGCGTAGGTCAGTTCGTCACGAGCAACGAATACGTTTACCAATAGAGAGCCAACTGCGTACATAGCGCCGATTGCGATGCCCGCACCAATGATGACCTTGATGAAAGATTTGTGACCGCCCTTAACATCATTTAGATAAGCGGCTGCGGTTTCTGCACCACCGGCTGCTTGGAAGATCCAACACATGATACCTAGTGTCGCCCAGTTGATGGTTGGTGTCATCGCTTCTAGTGTGATTGGTTCTACTGGTTCATGGTTACCGCCTAGCGCCATCAGTGCACCGATAACGTAGATTGCGAATAGAGCGAATACGCCGTATGCCACGATCTCTGCAATCTTACCTAACCAGCTCGCGCCTTTGGTTGAGATGTGTGTCGCTGCTGCAAACAGAGCAATCGAGATGGCCGATGTCACGACTGGCGAGAAGGCGTATTCATAGCCCAACATCGCGTAAGACGCATATGCAATTACGTTTGGTAGTAGAGATACAAACCAGAAAAGGTTTACGAACCAATATAGGAACGAACCTAGGTAGGCAGCTTTTGAGCCTAGCGGTTTTTTAAGCCAGTCATACATGCCTGACTCAGAATTTTTATTTGCTGATACGAATTCAGCAATGATGAACACGAATGGAATGAAGTAAATAAGGGTTGCGAGCAAAAAGATAGGGGCTGAACTCAATCCCAATTCGATGTTGTTGTTTACAATGTTGCGAACGTTAAATACCGCTGCAAATGTCATGGAGAGTAAGGCAAATTTACCTAACTTACCGCGTACAGATTCAGACATAGTGTCCTCCAAGGGTCACGTAATTATAGTCGTTATTTCTTTAAGCTTCCTTGTAGGGAAGAAGCGTAAAGGCGTTATGCAGTGTGACTGAGCCTTGAACGGCAAGGCTCGGCACACACTGTGAATAGATTTTGTTGTTGCTACTTTCTGTTGTTTAACTTCGGTAGCTTAGTTGCGGTTACTTATTGAGGAAGTAACCGTCTTCAATGGTTACTTTCAGCACTACTTTGCGAACTCGGTTATCACCGTGAAAGCGGTAAGCTTTGCTGTTATCAAAGATCGCAACTTGACCTTCAACCAATTCGCGAGTCTCGCCGTTACCCATTAGGTGTTCACGGTCGGTTTCATCGCTGTAAGCTTGGGTCTGTTCAAGTTGAGACTTAGCTGCAAACTCAACCGTTTCACGACCTTCCAAGTAGTAGTGCACATCAAAGTAACGGCGGTTACCGGTGAAGTTTTCTGTGTTACGAGCCACGCCGTCTTCAATCATGTAAGCCAGTGAGTCACCAATGGAATACATCACGCCATCTTTGATGTTGCCGATGTTTTCAATCGCTTCTACACAGCGCTGCCATTTACGACCGTCGCGGTAAACGACTTTAAATTGCTCTAGGTTGTCTAAAACGATCATCGTTTATGCCTCGTTCTGTTGTGGTTGAGTTGTTGGCGTATTCGCCGTGAAGAACTCGTCACCAAAGTTATGATTGATAAGTGCTTGTGCATTACAGTCACCTGCTTGGAATGGCACTAGCGTTAGACCGTAGCGGAACTCATCCATGTATACGCGGTAAGAATCCAACACTTCACTACCCCAAGAGTTTGAGCCTAAGCCCATCACTTGGTGGTCTAGATTTAGCGTGATGTAGCCACTCTTCTCTAGCTCAATCGTGTGCTGTGCTTGGTGCAGGTTTTGATTGGTGTAGAACCATGTGCTGAAGTTGATTTCTTGCTGTGGTTTTACCGCAATACCATTACCCGCGCGGCTTGAAAGCGCAGCCCAACGAACATGCTGGCGGTTGCCGTTGTTTTGCGGGAACGGATAGTTCTCGAACATGTCTGCAACCGTTGATTGGTACACATCAATCATGTTGGCTTGCTTGCTGTCTTGGTAGTTCTCTTCTGGGCCGCGGCCGTAGTATTGAACTTGGTCGAAGTCGCCGTTGATGCCCATATCAAAACCAATAACTGGAATCACGTGTGGGTAATCACCGTAGCGTTCGCCGCTAAGCTCGACGTTTAGTTGACCTTCAGCACTGATTTGGTAGCGATATTCACAACGCATGCCGAAATCAAATACTGGTGGAGCAATGATGCTAGTGGTGGTGACCTCTACCTTGCCATTGACCTGTTCAACGTTAAGTGTGCGGAAGTGCTCCTGCATGATCTGTAGGTGTGCTGGCTCCCAGTAACCATCGTGCTCTTGCTTATGGTTATCGATCATTGGCTTGAAGAAGTTGATTCGTGGTTCTGACTTAATCAGCTCTTCGCCATTCACTAACCATGACGTCAGCTTGCCGTTCACTTTCGAGAAGTTCAGTGCAAAGTTGTGGCCTTTGATTAGGTAAGCGAGGCGAGACTCTTCAACATTCAGTGCCGTTGCATTGTTGTTGGTGAAGGCTTCTAGTTGCGCCGTGTTCTCTTTTACTTGGAATTGGTAAACCGCGATATCGTGGTTCGCTTCGCTGTAGGGCGTGCGAGAATCCTTGCGAACAGTAAAGTTCACAAACACTTCGCGCTCATCAAGCTGTGGCAAGTTAAGTGTTAGTTCACGGCTAGAGTTTTCTGCAAGCTCTTCAACCTTGATGTGTTGCACAGCAATGGTTTCACCTTCAGCGCGAATTTCTGCAGTGATGGTGTAGTCATCAATGTTTGAGAACCACAGTTTGTTATCAACGGTGAAGGTGCCAGTTTTCGCATCGAAATCGCGAAGCTTCACTGGGGCAATCACTTGCTTGTACTCTTTCAAACCTGGGCCAGGTGTTTGGTCTGGGTAGATCAAACCGTCCATGCAGAAGTTGTAGTTGTTCGGGTAGTCACCGTAGTCACCACCGTACTTGTAGAACTCTGTACCTGCTTCATCACGTGCGAGAATGCCGTGGTCACACCATTCCCAAACATAGTGACCTTGAATCGAATCGTGCTTGTAGAACACGTTCTGGTACTCGGTTAAACCGCCCGGGCCGTTACCCATTGCGTGTGCGTATTCACAGATGATGCGTGGCTTTTCGTGTGGGAATTCACCGAAGGCATTCATCAATTGAGCACGTGAGTACATGGTTGAAATGATGTCTACCACCTCAGCATCACGGTCTTCTTCATAGTGAACCAGACGTGTGTCATCAATCGCTTTAGCTGCATCGTACATAGCACGGATGTTGCAACCGTAGCCAGATTCGTTACCTAAAGACCACATGATGATAGAAGGGTGGTTCTTTTGAGCGTGGATATGACGTTCGATACGTTCAACAAACACCGCTTCCCATGCCGCATCGTTAGTGATGCGGCTTAGGTCGCCAACGTTAGCAAAGCCGTGTGTTTCGACATCGGTTTCGCCCATCACGAATAGACCGTAGATATCACATAACTCGTAGAAGCGCGGGTCGTTCGGGTAGTGCGCAGTGCGTACTGAGTTGATGTTGTGTTGTTTCATCAACACTAAGTCTTTCTCAACGCGATCCATGCCAACCGCACGGCCTTTTAGATGATCGTTATCGTGACGGTTTACGCCATGCAGCATCACGTATTTGTTGTTGATGTAAAACAGACCATCGCGAACTTTAATATCACGGAAACCAACACGTTGTGGAATCACTTCTAGCACTTTGCCATCGGCGTCTTTTAGCGTCAGCAATAGTTGGTAAAGGTATGGGGTTTCAGCGTTCCATTGAACAGGGTTCACTACATCGATAGAGAATTGAGTATTCGCATTGCCGCCAGTCTGTTGGTTAGGAACAGTTAGGTTATCTACTGAGCCTTGCGAGATAACTTGGCTGCCATCAAGCAATGCGTACTCAAGGTTTGCGTTCGCCGCTGCGGCTAGGTTTTCTAATACAACGTTGCACGATAGGGTAGCGCTTTGGTAAGCATCATCGAAGTCAGTGCGAACCGTTAGATCTTGAACGTGCAGTTGCTCTTTACCGACAAGGTAAACATCACGGAAGATACCGCCTGTCCACCACATGTCTTGGTCTTCAATGTAAGTGGAATCGGCCCACTGCATCACGCGGATAGACAGTAGGTTGTTGCCTGCTTTTACGTGGCTAGAGATATCGAATTCAGCCGTTAGGCGACTGCCTTTGCTGAAGCCAACATATTCGCCGTTTACGTAAACTTCGAAGTAAGTTTCAACGCCATCAAATTTGATGATGGTTTGTTTCTCGTCCCAGCTTTCGCCAAGGAAGAAAGAGCGTTGGTAAGCGCCTGTTGGGTTGTCTGATGGTACGAAAGGTACATCAATTGGGAATGGGAAACCTTCATCTGTGTATTGAAGATCGCCGTGGCCTTCCATTTGCCACATGTTTGGAACCGTGATGTTGCCCCAGTCGCTCATTTCCTGAGAATAAAACTCTTCAGGAACCAATAGCGGGTTGGTGAAATAGCTGAAACTCCATTGGCCACTCAATAGTTGGAAATGGCTGCTAAGTTCACGCTGAAACGTTTTTGCATTTTTTTCTGATGCGTACGAGAAGAAGTATGCACGCGGTGCCATACGGTTCTCATGTAAGTTCAGGAAGTTTTCCCAGTTGTTCACGTTGCCTCTCTCTCGGTCTGAATGCAGTTTGCTGACCGACGTTCTTATGCGTAATTGGGTCGTAGTGAATACGAGTATTTTTGGACTGAGGTAATTATTAGTAAAACTTTTACTAAATGAAATTAGTGAAAACGTTTTACTTTAACTCCATCACGTTTTTTAAGGTCTTTTTACGGTGCTGTGTGATCCACTTAAAAGAATGCTATTAGCTGATTTATGAAGCAGGTTAAACTGGGGAATATGTGTACATTGATGTATCTGATAGGCACAAAAAAGCCACCTTTAGTAAAGATGGCCTTAATGTATTTGTTTGATATTACTGACTATTTTGTTGTATCGCGCAGCTTGAGTTTGCTTGGTACATAGACGCGTAATGGGATAGTGCGACCGTCGCGTACTTTCTCGATCAGCAGGTTAACGCCTTGAATTCCCATGAGTTCAGAGTGAATACGAACAGTCGATAAAGATGGGAAGGTAAATTTAGCTGTTGGGATGTCGTTTACACTAATCAGCGCAATATCTTCAGGAATGTTTAATCCGTGCTCATGAACTGCTCGTAAAACGCCAATTGCGATGGAATCTGACGCAATAAACATGGCTTTAGGGTAGTCGCCAGTCGCGAGCATCTGTTTTGCAAGCTTGTAACCTGAAGAGCTAGAGAAGTCACCACGGTAGATGTCTTGCTCACTGACAACGTTCTTGAGGCTGCCATATTCAGCAAAGGCCACTTCACGAATATCAGGGGTGTCGACGTCGTCTTGTCCACCGATAAAGCCGATGCGCTCATAGCCTTGGTTGATAAAGAAGTTGGTGATCTCTTTGCTGATCAAAGCCAGGTCGATATCGACAGAGTCATAAGGTTCTGAGTGATCGGTAAAATCGACATAACAGATATTATCGCTCAGCTTTTTGGCTTGTTCGATAACCTCTGGTGTCATTCTTCCTACCAACAAAACACCTGTAATTGGCGCTGAGTTTATTTGTATTTTACTTTCATAACAGTTGGTTAGCTTAACCTCCATCTTTTCACATTGGGTTTCAATACCGTGGCGAATCGATAGATAGTAAGGGTCGTTAACTTCCGCTTCTTGCTTGTAGTTATATAATGCAAGGAAGTGATGGTTCTGCTTCTTACTGCTAACGGTTTTTCGTGAGCTGCTGGTTTTGTATTCCAACTTCTCTGCAATTTCAAAGATACGCCTTTTGGTCTCTTCCTTGACGCTTAATGTTGGATCTTCATTGAGAACCCTTGAAACTGTAGCCAATGATACATTCGCTTCAGTCGCGATATCTTTTAACGTTGCCATACTCACTTCCTGTTATTGGAACATTGCGCTGCTTTGAAATTGGTATTTAGTAAAAAAGCAATGCACCTCTTTATTCTACAGACCTATTGTAATCAAACTGGAAGTCATTGCATTAACTTTTAGTAAAATAAATGCTCAACTCCTCTGTGATGTCTCAAATCTAACTATCTATAATTATCTTATTAAAATTCAATGAATTAGAGGTTGGCGGTTATACATTTCATCTATGTCATGATCAGCAGTAATGATGAAAGTTAGTGTAAACGTTTACAATTCGTGGTTTTGATCACAGAATTATAGTCAAAATGGCTGCTACTATTTCTGGCATACGGTGCTACTGAGCTTAATGTCAGTTCGAGTTAGCCCACGAATGACGACAAAGAGAGGTTGATTGTGAAAGTACTGGTTACGGGCGGCATGGGTTATATCGGAAGTCATACATGCATTCAAATGATACAGGCAGGTATGGAACCGATCATTGTTGATAACCTTTGCAACAGCAAAGAGCTAGTGCTGGAACGAATCGAATCGTTAACAGGCAAGCGACCAACGTTTTATCTTGGTGACATTCGTGACCAATCCTTTCTAGATAGCGTGTTTTCAGAAAATGATATCCAAGCGGTGATTCACTTTGCTGGTCTGAAAGCGGTAGGGGAGTCGGTGGCTAAGCCTTTGGAATACTACGATAACAACGTCAATGGTTCACTGGTGTTAGCTCGAAGCATGAAGAAAGCGGGTGTGAAAAGCATCGTATTTAGCTCTTCGGCTACTGTTTACGGTGATCCAGAAGTAGTGCCAATTACTGAAACTTCACCAACTGGCGCGACCACCAACCCTTATGGTCGCAGCAAGTATATGGTGGAAGAGTGCTTAAGCGATCTATTCAACGCGGAGAACGATTGGAGCGTGACTTTATTACGTTACTTCAACCCAGTAGGTGCACATCCATCGGGCACTATGGGTGAAGACCCACAAGGTATCCCAAATAATTTAATGCCGTTTATTGCTCAAGTAGCCGTTGGTCGCCGTGAAAAACTGGCTGTTTTTGGAAACGATTACCCAACAGTCGATGGCACAGGCGTTCGTGACTACATCCACGTGATGGATTTAGCTGACGGTCACGTCGCCGCGTTAAAAGCGGTGGGCGAGAAGGCTGGCCTACACATTTACAACTTAGGTACGGGTAAAGGCTCAAGTGTACTTGAGATGGTTGAAGCCTTCGCACAAGCATCGGGTAAGCCTGTTCCTTATGAACTTTGCCCACGTCGCGCTGGTGACATTGCCGAATGTTGGGCAAGCACAGAAAAAGCGGAGCGCGAACTTGGCTGGAAGGCGACGCGTAGCGTGATGGAAATGACGGCGGATACCTGGAATTGGCAGTCGAATAATCCCAATGGTTACTAACTTTATGTAATTGAAAGCTGCAACTCCAATTTCTTTGGGGAAGGCAGGTTAAGAGAGATTCCAGATATCTCGTCCCTCGATTCTGGAATGACGAATTTTAAAACTACGATTTCTGAACGTCATTCCCTACAGCGAGGAGCGAGCGTGAAAGGGAATCTCCTTGTAGAAGAATTATTCATCTTGGTGAATTGACCAAGACACAAAATTTGAGAGCAATCTAAGCATGTCAAAAGTTGAATTTAACCCAGTAGACCATCCACACCGTCGTTATAACCCATTAACAGGTCAGTGGATTTTAGTATCACCGCACCGTGCTAAACGCCCGTGGAGCGGTCAAGACGAGAAGCCATCGACTGAACAACTTCCTGAGTACGAGAAAGAGTGTTTCTTGTGCCCAACCAACACACGTATTTCGGGTGACGAAAACCCAGATTACGAAGGTACTTATGTATTCAGTAATGATTTCGCGGCGTTGATGCCTGATTCGCCTGACGCTCCAGAGTCTGACAACCCTCTATTTAAGACTCAAGGTGTTCGTGGGTTGAGCCGCGTTATCTGTTTCTCTCCAGACCACAGCAAAACGCTGCCAGAGTTGCCGGTGAATAAAATCCGCGGCGTGATCGATACCTGGAATGAACAGATTGAAGAGCTTGGTAAAGACTACCTATGGGTTCAAGCGTTTGAAAACAAAGGCGAGACCATGGGCTGTTCTCAGCCTCATCCACACGGTCAAATTTGGGCGAACAGCTTTCTGCCAAACGAGATTGAACGTAAAGAAAAGCTGCTAAAAGAATACTTCGAACAACAAGGTTCAAACCTATTAGTGGATTACGTTGAAGCTGAAATGAAAGACGGCTCACGCACTGTGGTTGAAACGGAACATTGGATTGCTGTAGTGCCTTACTGGGCTGCATGGCCATTCGAAACTATGTTGCTGCCAAAAACGCACATTCGCCGTATGAGTGAACTGACTGGCGAGCAGCGTGATGATCTGGCACTTGCGATCAAGAAGCTGACCAGCCGCTACGACAACTTGTTCCAATGTTCATTCCCATACTCGATGGGCTGGCACTATGCGCCGTTCTTTGAAGAAGGCACTGATATCGACCATTGGCAACTGCACGCGCTTTTCTACCCGCCGCTACTACGCAGCGCATCGGTTCGTAAGTTCATGGTGGGTTACGAAATGTTGGCGGAATCACAACGCGATTTGACCGCAGAACAAGCGGCGCAACGTCTTCGCGATTTGAGTGACGTTCACTACAAAGAACAGTAATACGCTTCTTCGTAAATAGTAAGCGAGATTCCTGATATCTCGTCCCTCGATTCTGGAATAACGACAGCTGAGAAGCCTAGAAGCTTAAATACCTAGGAGTTTAGAAGCTGATGCTGTCATTTCCTACCGAGATCGACGAACAGGATAGGGAATCTCAAAGAATTAAAGTGGTGCCATGAAGGGGCCACAATTGAACAAAGAGTTTAAGCAGAGAGTTTACTTATGTCTGATCTAATCCAAAACGTGAAAGCATCTTTTGAGCAAGTCCTTGGTTACCAAGCGACTCACATCGTTCAAGCGCCAGGTCGTGTGAACCTGATTGGTGAGCACACTGACTACAATGACGGTTTTGTTCTACCGTGTGCCATTAACTACCAAACGGTAGTCGCAGCGGCTAAACGTGACGACAACATCGTACGTGTGGTATCAGTGGACTACGGTAATGCAGTGGATGAATTTGACCTAACTCAAGAGATCACATTCCAACAAGACAAGATGTGGGCTAACTACATTCGTGGTGTGGTGAAGTGCTTAAAAGGTCGCGGCTTTGAATTTACAGGTGCAGATATCTCTGTAACGGGTAACGTTCCTCAAGGTGCGGGTTTGAGTTCATCGGCGGCACTAGAGGTGGTAATTGGTCAGACATTCAAGGTGCTTTACAACCTAGAGATCACGCAAGCGGAAGTCGCATTGAATGGTCAGCAAGCAGAGAACGAATTTGTGGGCTGTAACTGCGGCATCATGGATCAAATGATCTCGGCAGAAGGCCTTGCGAACCACGCGATGCTTTTGGATTGCCGTAGCCTAGAAACTCAAGCGGTTTCAATGCCAGAAGACATGGCGGTGGTGATCATCAATTCAAACAAGAAACGTGGCTTAGTCGACAGTGAATACAACACGCGTCGTGAACAATGTGAAGAAGCGGCTCGCTTGTTCGGTGTTCCTGCATTGCGTGATGTAACGATTGAGCAATTCAAAGCGAAAGAGTCTGAATTGGATGAGATGGTTGCTAAGCGCGCTCGCCACGTGATTACCGAAAATGACCGTACAGTTGAAGCGGCTCAAGCTCTGCGTACTCATGACATGAAGCGCATGGGCGAGTTGATGGCAGAATCACATGCATCAATGCGTGATGATTTTGAAATCACAGTTAAAGAGATCGATACGCTAGTGGATATGGTTAAAGAAGTGATTGGCGATCAAGGCGGCGTGCGTATGACGGGCGGTGGCTTTGGTGGTTGTATCGTGGCATTGGTTCCGCCAGCTTTAGTTGATGAAATTAAAACAACGGTAGAGCAAAAATATCAAGCAGCGACGGGTCTAAAAGAATCAATTTATGTGTGCCAAGCGAAAGACGGCGCCGGCCTAATTGAAGTAATCTAACTGCTTCGAGACTTAAGATAGCGCTTACCAAGTAAAAAGATCATGGTAGGCCAAATACTAAAGCCTTTACCTCAACGTAGAGGCTTTTTACTGGCAGTAGAAGGAATTTAGAATGACACAAGCGCAGAACCTGCATCAATCCATGACAGAAACTGCAGCCTATGATGGCCAACCTGCTCAGCTTGTCACGCTGTCGAATACACACGGCATGCAAGTGACATTCATGGATATTGGCGCAACGTGGTTGAGCTGTATCTTGCCAGTAAAAGGAAACAAAAGAGAAGTTTTGTTGGGTGTTAACTCAATGGAGAACTTCGATAAACAAGCCAGCTATATGGGCACAACCGTTGGCCGTTATGCTAACCGCATTGCTAATGGTCGTTTCAAAATTGATGGTCAGAATTACAAGCTGGAAACCAACCAAGCGGGCAATACCTTGCATGGTGGTCCGAACGGATTTGATAAACGCCGTTGGAATATTGCCGAGCAAACCGAAGCGTCAGTGGTGTTTACCCTAGAGTCTGCTAATGGCGACCAAGGATTCCCGGGGAATTTGAATGTGTCGGTGCGTTATGACATCACCGAAGACAATCGAGTTTCCATTAATTACTCTGCAACCACAGACAAGCCAACTGTGGTCAACCTAACGAATCATGCGTACTTCAATTTACTTGGCGCTGAAGCTGGACACGACTGTTTGTCACACATTGTCAGTATCAATGCTAATCAGTTCTTACCGACCAATTCGGTGGGTATTCCGTTAGGTAACCTTAAATCGGTGAAATCGACCAGCTTTGACTTCAATCAGCCTATGATGATCTCAGAGCGTTTGTTGGGCGATGAACAGCAGAAAGCAGCAAAGGGTTACGACCACTCTTTCTTATTGGCTGATGGCTGCAAACGCACTCAATGTGCCGCGACCGTAACCTCACCAGATGCGCTCGTCACACTAAAAGTATTTTCAACCAAACCTGCAATGCAGCTATACACCGGAAACTGGCTTGGTGGCACACCAAACCGAAGTGGTGGCAGCTATGAAGATTACGCTGGTTTGGCGCTAGAAACCCAGTTCTTACCTGACTCTCCTAACCACCCAGAGTGGAAGCAGGACAGTTGTATTCTCAAGCCTGAACAAGAATATAACTACAGTACTTGTTACCAGTTTGAATTTTCGGGGGATTCTTCAAACTAGTACGCTCTAGCTCAAAGCGTTACGCCAATGTCTTTTGCTTGTGAATAGGACGATGTGAATTATCGCGTTGTTCTTGGGGGATGAGCAAAAGTGGCGCTCAACAAGAGTGCGGTTTATTAAGCGCGATTGTTGAGTATCTGAGTAAGGTAGGAAAACCCTAACAGAAGCGATTCTGTTAGGGTTTTTTTT
>NZ_JAUJED010000020.1:165795-297397 GCF_030442075.1 Vibrio sp. TMPB1044
AGGTGTTTTCACCTTTAGCTAAGTGCAACGCGAGTCGTGTCGCTTTCTCTGCCATCATCTGAATCGGGTAGCGAATAGTGGTGAGCTTTGGATGAACATAGCGGGCAATCAAGCCATCATCGAAGCCGATGATCGACATTTTGTCTGGCGCTTGAATACCGTTTTCATCAAGGACAGACAAAGCACCTGCTGCCATGTAATCGTTGTACGCCACAATACCTGTGATTGGCAGTGATTTAGTCAGAAGGTTAGTCATGGCGTATTCGCCACCGTCACTGGTGGGCGCTGAGTATTCAATATAGCTGTCAGAGAGCGCTATTTTGTAATCTGAGAGTGCCGCTAAGTAACCTTGGATACGCTCATCGGCATCTTCAATGCTATGCGATGAGGCGATACAGGCAATGTTCTGATGGCCATGGCGGATCAGATATTCCGTCGCAAGATACGCGCCTTTCTTGTTGTCCAAGAAAATACAACGGTTGGCAATCTCAGCAATATAACGGTTGATCAGCACTAAGCCTTTGACTTCTTTCGCATAGGCAATCAGTTCTTCGTCGGTCAGGCCTTTCGAGTGGATCACCAGGGCGTCGCAACGGCTGTTAATCAGCAACTCAATCGCTTGTCTCTCTTCTTCACGATTGTGTGAGCCATTACCGACAAGGATATGTTTTCCGTTCTCACGAGCGACATTATCGACAGCCTTAACCAGCGTGCCAAAAAAGGGATCGGAGATGTCACCGACCAATACACCAACAGTGTTCGTGCTTTGGCTTACCAGCGCTCGAGCATTGGCATTCGGGCGATAGCCGAGTTTAGACATCGCTTTAGTTACAGACTCTACCGAGCTTGTACTCGCCTTGGGAGACTTGTTGATCACTCGAGATACGGTTGCAACAGAAACACCAGCTTCCTTTGCTACATCTTTAATTGTTGCCATTTTTAACCTCTATACATTGCTGCATCTATTTAACACCGACAATGATAGTAAGGCAACGAAACTCTCATTTTACTTCCAGTAATGAGATCTTTACCGCTTGTAATTATTAGGCTTAATGCTAGTGTAAACATTTACATTTTACTTAATTTTAGTAAATGATTTAATGAGTGAAAACAAATCAATATAGGAAGTGAGAAATGGATACTGTCTCTTATGGTGACTTTGCTAAGTTAGAAATGCGTGTGGGTAAGATCATTGAGGTTGTTCGTCATGAAAACGCCGACAAGCTGTACATCGTGCAAGTGGATGTTGGTGACAAGACGCTACAAACGGTGACCAGCCTAGTTCCTTACTACACAGAAGAGGAGTTGATGGGTAAGCAAGTTGTTGTTTTGTGCAATCTAGCGAAGGCGAAGATGAGAGGCCACACTTCTGAGTGCATGTTGCTATGTGCAGAAACGGAAGATGAATCTGAAAGTGTATTGCTAACCCCTGAACGTGCGATGCCAGCAGGTATTCGTGTCGTTTAAGCTCGCTTTAGGTTGGTGAGCCTATGTGTTCACCAACCTAAATCAACTAGCTGCGTACAGTTAGTATCAAGCCATCAATCACACTGTGATGGTGATCGGAAACCCCAGCAAGGTTGCCGTATTTAGGCTGGTGGCGATCATTTTCTAATGGGTGATGCCAACCTTGTGTGTGTTTAACGAAGTGCGCCGCAAAGCTTTCAGACACCTCTAAACATCCTGCCAATACCGTATCGACATAGGTTTGAACGATAGGGCTGTTTTCGCAAGGAGCTTCAATCTCGTCTTTGATGTAAACCCAGATCGATTGATCCTGTTTGAACTCATCTTGGCTTTTTATCTGAGAGGCCTGTAATTCGATTCGGTGATAACCACGCTCACGGCGATCAAACTCAGCCAGTGCAATATCATCCACCTCAAGCAACACACCATTCACTTGTCCCTCGCCGAGATTGACGATCAAAGGTGATAACACATAGCTGTCATCGATCTTGCTCCAATGGCGAATTAAGCCATGAACAATCGCAGGGATCGCTTGCCCTGTCTGACCGGTAAGCTGGCGTGAAGATGAGTTGATTAAACTGCCATAACCAAAAATATACATCGCATTCCTTGTCTGAGTTGTTCCATTTAAGTCTAGTCTTACTATATGTGGCGAGATACCAAAAGTCAGTAAGTTTCTATTTATACATCTATATGTCTTTATGACTCTTTTGGTTGTGTTTTTTTGACTTGTTTATTGGCTATTGAATCTCGTGAGTCGCTGTTTTTACTGGTTTTATCTAATTGGCGCGTTTCATGCAATGTGATCTGCATATGGCATCGGATTTGATGCACACAAAATTTGGTTTAGGTAATACCTTGGCCGCTTATCTGAGAATTAGGAGCGAGTTTGTTAAATATCACAGATAAAAGTGTAGAAGACGCGATTCCAGCCTACCTGCGTTTAGGCTTTCGACCTTTCTTCTTTTTAGGCAGTCTCTATGCCGTGATTGCGATTGTAGCTTGGGTCATCATGTTCCAAAACGGTCAGCCTGAGGTTTTAAATGTTCCCGCATTGTGGTGGCACGTGCATGAGATGCTGTTTGGTTTTTCGATGGCGATTGTTGTCGGTTTTGTGCTCACTGCCGTGCAAACTTGGACGGGGGTCAATGGCACCAAACACTATCGATTAGCGGTGTTAGTTGGTTTGTGGTTGGCGCCTCGTATTCTGTTTTGGACACCGGCTCCGTTGTGGCTAATCTCTTCGATTGAAGCGCTGTTCTTAATCTTCGCGGCTTACGAGATCGGTTTCCGTGTCGTGAAGTCGAAAGGTTGGAAGAACCTATTCTTCGTACCGCTGTTTATATTGGCTATCGTGGCGAACTTTGCGAGCTACGCGACCATTAAAGGTATGCCTCCATTTCCTTCATCAGCGGTATGGCAAGCGATGTTGTGGTGGTTTACGTTATTGCTGTCTGTAATGGGCGGACGAGTGATTCCATTCTTTACCGCTCGTCGCTTCGACTTTGAGAAAGCGCAGCCATTGGTCTGGTTGGAATGGTTGGCAAACTTGCCTTTGGTTGGGCTGTTTGTTTTGAGCTTCTTCCCACTCACCTTTGCTCAGGTAGGTAATGAGCTAATGGTGTTTGCTGGCGTGACTCAGTTAGTTCGCTTTATCCGTTGGAAGCCTTGGACGACGTTATCTGAGCCTTTGGTGTGGTCACTGCACGCGGCTTACTTGTGTATCCCTTTAAGCTTGCTGTTACGCGGTTTATTAGACAACCCGTTTGCGAGCCATAATATGCTGCACTTGTTTGCGATTGGTGGCTTGAGCGGTTTGATTCTGGCGATGATTACGCGCGTGACAATGGGACACACTGGTCGTGCGATTTACAAAGGACCAAGCATGGCGCTAGCCTTTTCAGCGATATTTATTGCCGCGCTGGTTCGTAGCTTAGGTGTGATTTTCTTCCCTGCTTACTTGTTTGAGATGGTTAACATCAGCGCGGGTTTATGGACATTGGCGTTTGGTCTGTTTATCTGGAAATTCGGCATGATGCTGTTAACACCACGAGTAGATGGCCATCCGGGCTAATTTAATCTCAGCCTATTGATTAATAAAGGGAAGCGTTGAGCTTCCCTTTTTTGATCGAAATAAACTGTTATGAACTTATTGAGTATTCGCTACCAAGTATTGGCGTACCTGTGTAATGAGGTCTTCTTTGGCATGAGGGGAGATGAAACTGGCTTCGATGGCATTAATACTGAACTGGGCTAATTCTTGATGAGTGAGCGGGTGTGCATTGGCAACCGCTAGGAAGTTATCATTCATGTAGCCACCGAAGTAAGCGGGATCATCGGAATTGATTGTGACACAGAGTCCTTTTCTCAGCAACTCGACGATGTTGTGCTCTTGCATGGTATCAAATACCTTGAGCTTGGTGTTCGACAACGGGCAGACCGTCAGTGGTGTGCGTTTAGCGATTAACTGTTCCATCAGCTCTTCATCTTCAACACAGCGAACACCATGATCAATTCGGGTAATGCCTAATAAGCTCAGTGCATCGATAATATTTTGTGCGGGGCCTTCTTCTCCTGCGTGTGCGACAGTTAGGAACCCTTGGTTGAGCGCTTCTTGAAAGACATGCTTAAACTTATCTGGCGGATTCCCCTGTTCTGATGAATCTAGTCCAACGGCAATGATCTTATCTTTATAGGGGAGGGCTTGTTTGAGTGTTTCAAAAGCGCTGTCTTCATCGAGATGACGCAAAAAGCACATGATCAGTTGACTGCTTATCCTAAGTTCATGTGTAGCTTGGTCGAGTGCTTGAGTAATGCCAGTGATAATTGTGTCGAAAGCGACTCCTCGCTCGGTATGGGTTTGCGGGTCGAAGAAAATCTCAGTGTGAACCACATTGTCTTGTTGGCACCTTAGTAGATAAGCCCAAGTGAGGTCGTAAAAATCCTGTTCGTGGATCAGCACGTTTGCGCCTTGGTAATAGATGTCGAGAAAGGACTGAAGATTGTGGAATTGATAGGCGTCTCGTACTTGGTCAGGGTTCTCAAAGGGAATCGATACGTTATTACGTTTGGCGAGTTGGAACATCAACTCTGGCTCTAATGTGCCTTCTATATGTAAGTGCAGCTCAACCTTAGGTAAATTTTTGATGAAGCTATCCATAGCAACTCCTTAGCTATTTTAATTATGGGCGGAGTAGGTGAGATACTAGAGTCTATAAACCTGAGTAAGCAGATATCTCTTTCATTTATCTCTGTTTGAGCATAGTTCATTTCATTGTGGTCGATAAAACAGTGCCGAAATTGGTGGTGAATAGAGGCTTACCAAGGAATTGAAATGAGCCGCAAACGATTTGCAGCATAGGAGTGTGATCCGCTGCAAATATTTGCAGCAATATTCATTGATTTGTGCTCTAATACCGCGCTTACCAAGGGATGGTGTTAAAAGATGCTCACTTAGATGGAGTTATCAAAGTTGACCGATCCCTTAATGATCTCCCTTAGGAAAAAATAGAACATGTCTAAGAACAAAAAATTTGATATCCGCCTTACAGAAAAACGCAACGGTTGGTGTGCAGAGATTACTCGTCAAGTAACGTCTCGCAGCACTACAGTATCTAAGCGTGAGTCTGGTTTCGAAACTGAAGCTCTAGCACAAGAGTGGGCAGAGAAAGAGCTAGCATCTTTCATCGCAAACCAAGCTGAACGTAACGAGCGTAAATCAGAACAGCGTAAAGAGCGTGACGAACTACGTCACACTAAAGAGCTTAAAGCTGAGCAAGCACGTGAAGCGCGCGCTAAAGCTCGTGCAGAAGAGCAAGAAGACGCTGAGTAATTCAGTGCATGATTAATTTATAGATCCCTTAATTTTAAGATAAGGGACTTATAAAAAAAGCCCCAATATAGTCACCTATATTGGGGCTTTTTCGTTTGTGGAGTTCGTTTCTATTTTGCCTAAGACCGACGTTTTTAGCTTGTCGCTTTTAACGTCGATCTCTTAAGCTTTAATCAGTTGTTTAACGCAGTTAGCCAATCGTCTTCTGCCACTTCTTCAATGTAGCTTTCTACTGATTGTCCGACTTCTTCATCGTCTTGCTTGAAGTAAGCGATGTGGAACACAGCATCACCTTCGTTTACCAAAGGTAGAGTTTGCTGACCAATCACGATACCGCCTTTGGTTGTGATCACTTGGCCTTCTTGGTGACCCAATGGAGAGCTGATGTAAGCAAGGGTTTGTCCTGCTTCAACTTGTTCGCCAAGTCTTACCATGTTGCGCAAAATACCGTCTGATTCAGCGCGGATCCAGCTGGTGGATTTACTCAATACTGGCTCTGGTAACTTTTTACGGTTAGGGCGCAGCATGCCGATTTCTTTCATCACTTGATGCACGCCAAGGTAACCCGCGCGAATCGCTAAGTGATCGAAACGCAGCGCTTCACCACCTTCGTAAGTTAATACAGGAATACCAAGTTTTTCTGCTTCGCTACGCAGTGAACCGTCACGCAGTGGAGAATCAATGATCACGGGTGTTGCAAACGCTTTTGCGATGCGCAGTGTTTCAGGGTTTGATAGGTTCGCACGAATCTGTGGCAGATTAGTACGGTGAATCGCGCCCGTGTGTAGATCCAGAATGTAATCACAGTGCTTTGCCACGTTCTCAAAGAAGGTGTAAGCGATGCGTGATGTTAACGAGCCTTTCTCACTGCCAGGGAAGCAGCGGTTTAGGTCACGACGGTCTGGTAGGTAACGAGATTTATGGATAAAGCCAAACACGTTAACGATAGGAACAACAATTAATGTCCCTTTCAGTTTCTTTGGATCAATCGCATTTGTCAGTTGTCTTGCAATCTCAACACCGTTTAGCTCATCGCCGTGGATAGCCGCATTTACCATCAGTGTTGGGCCTGCTTGGCGACCGTGAATAATTTCAATCGGGATCGAAAGTGGAGAGTGCGTGTAAAGCTGAGCTGCTTGCAGTTCAATCTCCATTCGCTGTCCTGGCTGAACAGTATAACCAAGTAATTCGAATGGTTGATTAGGTTTTAGTCTTGCCATTTAGGTTGTTCTCAACATGGTGATAATTCGTTAACACGGAATGTAGCAATCGTTGATTTTCAGTACGAATCAATCGCTTTACGGTGACGACAAAAGTTTTTTATTAAGGGGGTTCTGAATTGGTTTCAGTTTTTTATTTGGCTTATTGAAGGGTGTTTCAAATTGTGAATTCTCTGACAAAACATTGATTTAACGCTGATATTTATCATTCGATTGGTTGGTATTATCCATCGCCATTTTTTGGCGGCCAAATTAAAATATCGAGATCAAAATGAAAAAAACAATTTCAAAAGTTGTAGCACTTGCAGTGGTATCTGTTGCTTTATCTGGCTGTGTTGGTAGCAACGCAGTAACGGGTTACCTAATGAAGTTCAACATCAAAGCTGTTGATAACCGTTACGCTCGTGGTGGTTTGAACATGCTACTTGCACCTGCATACGGTCTAACGGTTGCGGCTGATTACCTAGTATTCAACTCACTAGAGTTCTGGACAGGTAGCAACCCACTAACAGGCGCTCCACACATCTTTGATACTAAGACTGATACGTACCTTGATATCAACCACCAACTTGATCCGTCTCTAACGGAAGCACCTGTTGGTCCTATCACAAGTGCTGATGTGATCGAGAAAGGTCAAATGCAGCAGATTGATGAAAACACGATCCAAATGGACATTACTTACCAGTCTGGTGAGCGTGCGACGCTAATCGGTGTTCGCGATGGCGAGGTGGTGACCTACTTCATCGATGGCGAAGTGGTTGCACAAACTTCAATTGATGAGCTAGAAAGCTACGCGGCTTCACGCGTTTAATTGCTTCCTTAGTTACAAATAGTCGATGACAAAAATTAGATACAAAAACAGGTACTCATTGAGTACCTGTTTTATTTTGTGTCGATGGATAGTGTTTACCGCGAAATCCTATCTATCGAAAACATAATGGCTCGAACTATGCTTTTTCTGGGATTGCTTCTAATAGCGCAACCATTTGGTTCCAGAATAGTTCAACCGTATCAATCTTCACTTTCTCGTCTGGAGAGTGAGGGAACTTGATAGTAGGGCCGAAAGAAACCATGTCCATGTTCGGGTAAGGTTCTTTGAATAGACCACACTCAAGACCAGCATGGATAACCATGATGTTTGGCTTGTGACCGTAGATACCTTCGTACATGTCGCGGAAGATGTGCATGATTTCTGAATCTGCGTCTGGCTTCCAACCTGGGTAAGCGCCAGAGAATTCGATGTTCGCGCCTGCTAGCTCAGCAACAGAGTTCAGCATGCTTTCCACTTGGCTACGGCCAGAATCGATAAGAGAGCGGATCAGGCAAAGCACTGTGATTGAGTTTTCTTCAGTTGTGATAACCCCCACGTTTAGAGATGTTTCAACAACGCCTTCGATCTCATCACTCATGCGGATCACACCGTTTGGTGCCGCGTTAAGTGCTGCGATGAAGCGAGCTTGGTCAGCTGCTGCTAGAGCGCCCATTTTAACCGAAGCTTCTTCGTTGAAAGTCACGATGCTGTCTTCTACTTTACCTAGCTCTGTTGAAAGAAGCTCTGTGTAGTAGTTGTATAGCGAAGCCAGTTTCTCTTGGTTTGCCGCAGGAACAGCAACCGTTACGAAGCCTTCACGAGGAATCGCGTTACGCAGGCTACCGCCTTTGAATTCGACGATGCGTAGGTCTAGCTCTTTTGCGTGACCCGCTAGGAAACGAGCAAGCAGTTTGTTCGCGTTTGCACGACCTGTGTGGATGTCACAACCAGAGTGACCGCCTTTTAGGCCTTTTAGCGTTAGCTTACGTGTTACGAAGTCAGCTGGAATCGCGTTACGTGCAATTTCAAATGTCATTGCGCCGTCGATACCGCCAGCACAACCCATGTACACTTCACCTTCTTGCTCTGAATCGGTGTTAAGAAGGATATCGCCTTCTAACCAACCTGCTTCAAGACCGAAAGCACCAGTCATGCCTGCTTCTTCATCTACTGTTAGTAGAACTTCGATAGGGCCATGCTGGATTTCGTTTGAAGCAAGAACCGCTAGGCAAGAAGCCATGCCCATGCCGTTATCAGCGCCAAGCGTTGTACCTTTAGCTGTAACCCACTCACCATCAATGTATGGTTGGATTGGATCTTTAGCGAAGTCATGAACTGTGTCTTCGTTCTTTTGTGGAACCATATCGATGTGAGCTTGTAGCACCACACCTTTTTTGTTTTCCATACCCGCCGTTGCAGGCTTTTTGATGAATACGTTGCCCGTTGGGTCACGACGTACATCTAGGCCTTGTTCTGTTGCCCAAGCAATAATGTATTGAGCAAGCTCTTCTTCATGCTTAGAAGGGTGTGGGATTGAGCAAATCTTATCGAAGAACTGCCAAATAGGGGCAGGGGATAATTTACTGATCTCAGAATGGAATTCAGACACGGATGACTCCTTTTTTATTTGATAACCATATATTTAGGATTTCTATAGGTAAAAACTTAGAACAAAAATCTAAAATATGGGTCTGTTTTGATGGCAACAGCATACCACTAGAGCGTTTTGACGAGTAGCGCTTCTAAACCTGAAATGCCTCAAATTTTGAACGCCATCTTGTTCATTTGATCTTGAATAAGTGTATTGATGCTTATAAATGGTGCAAGCAAACGTTTGTTTAAGTCTTTTTTGTAATTTAATTACGAAATTGAGTTTGCAAAATAACCATAATTGGTAAAAAGTGTGACCTATAGCAAAAAATACTTGTAATCTTTTTTCTTTGAGGTATATTAATAACCAACTTCTGAAGTGAAGAGTAAATGCTCAAAGGATGAGTCCGTTTTATCGCCTCCAAGGAACCGAGAAATCAAATTCGTTTTTTATTGATTTATTAAGGTGATAGTTATGAAAGGTTTACCATCTGCAATGTTCTGGCTTAACAGCTCTGTTTACACTAGCAACTTTGCATACCCTACAAGCTTCGGTTACTAATACCGTAAGCATGTAACTCGAACAGTTTTGTTCACCCCTATATATTGGAATTCTTTTACAGCCCTTTTGGTTGACAGATTCTACCGCCACTCAGTTTTGAGTGGCGTTTTTTTTGCCTGCTACTTTTCCAAACCGCTTTATCTTGTCACTTTCCCTACATTTCTGTGTGGTTGTTTTTTTAAACGCCAAAATATCAATTTGCGCCTTATTACTGATCCTGTTGAAAAATACACAACTCTTGTGGGTTTGAATTCAGAATTTAATGGCTAGATTCTCTATCAAAATAACCGATGGTCGAAAAAGTAACCAAGATTTTTCATTGTGACTATTGCTCTTAATTGTCTGTTTATTATGGTTATTTCTTGGGAAATACATTGCTTTTAATCGCTTTGTTTCATACGGCATTCTGATAAATATCGATTAGAGCCTTAATTCTATCTGGAATTTGTTATTTGATAACTTTATAATCCACAGCCAATCGATTACGCAACCGTTTACTTTTTACCCTTATAGGATTCGATAATGTTCGAAAAGCTATTCAAACTCAGTGAAAACGGCACCAATGTGCGCACTGAAATCATCGCAGGTCTAACAACCTTCCTAACAATGGCTTACATCATTTTTGTAAACCCAATGATTCTAGCTGATGCTGGTATGGACCATGGCGCTGTATTTGTAGCAACCTGTTTAGCGGCTGCTATCGGCTGTTTCATCATGGGCTTTGTTGCTAACTACCCAATCGCTCAAGCACCAGGTATGGGTTTGAACGCATTCTTTACCTACGCAGTGGTTATGGGTATGGGTTATACGTGGCAAGTTGCTCTGGCAGCGGTTTTCGTATCAGGCGTAATCTTCATTTTCTTAAGTATCTTTAAGATCCGTGAATGGATTATCAACTCGATTCCTATGTCTCTGCGTGTTGGTATCTCTGCGGGTATCGGTCTTTTCCTAGCGTTTATTGCACTGAGCAATGCTGGCATCGTGGTTTCTAACCCAGCAACTAAAGTCTCTCTGGGCGACATTACCGCGATTGCTCCTATTCTAGGTGCACTTGGTTTCTTCTTAACGATTGCTCTTGTTCACCGTGGCGTGAAAGGCGCAGTAATGATTGCGATTCTAGCTATCACAGCTCTTGGTATTGTTATTGGTGACGTTCAATACGGCGGCATCATGTCTACACCACCAAGCCTTGCACCTACATTCATGCAGCTTGATTTCTCTGCGGTATTTGAAATCGGTATGATTTCAGTGGTATTCGCATTCTTGTTCGTCGATTTATTCGATACAGCAGGTACTTTGGTGGGTGTTGCAACAAAAGCAAACCTAATCAAAGAAGACGGCAAACTTCCTCGTCTAAACAAAGCACTGCTTGCTGACTCTACAGCAACGTCTATTGGTGCATTGCTAGGTACATCAAACACAACTTCTTACGTTGAGAGTGTTGCGGGTGTCGCTGAAGGTGGCCGTACAGGTCTAACAGCGGTTGTTGTTGGTATCTTATTCCTACTGGCTCTTTTCTTCTCGCCACTTGCAGGTATGATTCCGGCTTACGCAACATCAGGTGCACTTTTCTATGTAGCAATTCTGATGATGTCTGGCCTAGTTGGCATTGATTGGCGTGATCTTACAGAAGCAGCACCAGTCGTGGTAACATGTCTGCTTATGCCGCTGACGTACTCTATCGCTGAGGGTATCTCACTAGGTTTCATCGCTTACGCTGCAATTAAGCTGCTAAGTGGTAAAGGTCGCGACGTTTCACCTGCTGTGTGGGTAATGTCGGTTATCTTTATTCTTAAATACATTTTCGCTTAATCGTCTAGATTTCTGCTTAATCGCTGAAGAGGCTATGTTTGAGATAGCCTCTAATAACATGACAAAATTATTAGGTTTTATACTATGAGCAACAAATTCGTTATCACTTGGGACAACATGCAGACTTACTGCCGTCAACTAGCCGAAAAGCAAATGCCAGCAGAGCAGTGGAAAGGCATCTGGGCAGTAAGCCGTGGTGGTTTGGTTCCTGGTGCAATCTTGGCTCGTGAGCTAGGTATTCGTCACGTAGATACGATTTGTATTTCTAGCTACGACCACGATCACCAACGTGATATGACAGTAGTTAAAGCACCTGAAGGTGACGGCGAAGGCTTTCTAATCGTTGAAGACCTTGTTGATAGTGGTGACACTGCACGCAAACTTCGCGAGATGTACCCTAAAGCGAAACTGATCGCTGTATGTGCAAAGCCATCTGGTGCTGATTTGCTAGACGAGTACATCGTTGATATCGCTCAAGACACATGGATTGAGCAACCTTGGGATACTAGCCTAAGCTACGTTGAGCCAGTAAATCGCAAGTCAAAATAAGCGTAAACTTAGTTTTTTGAGAAATGACCCTTTATAGGGTCATTTTTTTTTATATTATTAGTGACAACCATTTCTTATTAAGTATCCCAATGTCTGAATCAGAAGAAACGAGCTCGAACCTTTCGGAAACCTTGTTTGTAAAGCACAAGCAGGCCAAAGAGACCTCAATGTTGACACAATACATGCCAAGCTCTGAAGCGTTATTGGATGAGAAGCGTGAACAGCAAAACTCATCATGGTACCGAAATCTAAGACGTCTTCAGTGGGTGTGGCAAGGCGTTAACCCAATTGAGCAAGAAGCGGTATTGGCTCGTATCGCATCATCAGATAACTCTCGTACAACCGATGAGTGGCTTGATACGGTCATGGGTTACCGAAGTGGTAACTGGGCATACGAATGGACTAAGTTGGGTATGCAGCACCAAAACCGTTCTAATGAAAAGAACGGAGAAGAAATGGCTGAAGAGCTGTTTTCAGCTTCGTTGTGTTTCAGTATCGCGGGCTACCCACATCTTAAAAACGATAACTTGGCAGCTCAGGCTCAAGTGTTAGCAAATGCAGCCTATTCCGAAGCAATTAAGCACACCAAGCTGATCGTTAAACAGATTGAAGTGCCATACAAAAACAAGAAAATTAAAGCGAACTTACATCTAACCAAAACAGACAAACCACAACCGGTTGTGATTGTCAGTGCTGGCCTAGACAGTTTGCAGACCGATATGTGGCGCTTGTTTAGGGATTACTTAGCACCAAAGAACATTGCTATGTTAACAGTCGACATGCCATCGATAGGGCACAGTGCGCACTGGCCTTTAACGGAAGACTCGTCTTGCCTGCACCAAGCCGTATTGAATGAACTGCCTAATATCCCTTGGGTCGATCATCATAAGGTTGGCTTATTTGGTTTCCGTTTTGGTGGTAATGCGATGGTAAGATTATCTTTCCTTGAGCAGCATAAGCTTAAAGCGTGTATCTCTCTAGGTGCTCCAATTCACGATATCTTTGTTCATGCCGACAAACTTAAGCAAATGCCTAAGATGCATTTAGATGTGTTGGCTTCTCGCCTGGGTAAAGGGGCGGTCGATATCAATAGCCTTTCTGGGCAGTTGATGGCGTGGTCACTCAAGGTACAAGGTTTACTGTCAAACAGTAAAACCAGTGTTCCTATTTTGGCAATGGCTTTGGAAGGCGACCCTGTTTCACCACCAATGGATAATCAACTGGTTGCTATTTACAGTGATTACGGAAAAGCGAAGAAAATCAAAGCTAAGTCAATTACACAAGGTTATGAGCAATCCCTCGAATTGGCGATAAAGTGGCTTGAGGATGAATTATTTAGATGACATTTCTCCAAAATTAGTTAAGCATGAAAAGTGTACAAACTAAGTACCTGATACTCAGAGATAATTTATAAAACCTAATTGCGTAGTTTTTACGTATAACAATCTGAGTAACGTCATTCTTAACATTGAAAATGGAGATTCAATATGTCAGAAGTGACACAACAACCTACGCATTACCGCTTGTTGAATGTTTTAAAGGCTATCGGGCCTTACTTGAGGGAACCGCAATCAGAAGAAGGCCACTACATTTTTGATTGCTTGTCTGTGTGTGTGAACGATAAAAAGTCACCAGAAGAGCGTGAATTCTGGGGATGGTGGTTGGAGTTGGATAAGTCGGAAGACGGATTTTCGGCGAAATACAACACGGGTAAATACAATATCGATGGCAACTGGGATCCTTTGCCATTACCGAAAAAAGCGGTGGCTGAGGTCTCTCGAACTCAGGAAGCCTTTCACCAAAAGCTGGTTGATGAACTTCAAAAGAAATTTGAAATCAGCGTTCAGTTAGACGAAGAGTCTGTCGAATTCGTCTGATTTTAAAGGTTACTCTTCTATATAAAGCAAAAAGGTGCGATTTCGCACCTTTTCTGCTTGTGAATTCCCTTTTTGATTGCTAAAACATCACCTCTTATTTGTTTTATCCATAAAAGACTTCATGACAACAAATCATCAAAGCGGGACAACAACACAGCGTAAAACTGTCGTTGTTAAACTGGGTACCAGTGTCTTAACTGGTGGAACATTGGCATTAGACCGCGCTCATATGGTTGAGCTGGTTCGTCAATGTGCTGAATTAAAAAAACAAGGCCACTCTGTGGTTATGGTTTCGTCTGGTGCAATTGCAGCAGGACGTGAACACCTTGGTTACCCCGCACTTCCCAACTCAATGGCGAGCAAACAGTTGCTTGCGGCAGTTGGGCAAAGTCAGTTGATTCAAGTTTGGGAGTCTTTGTTTGCTATCTATGGCCTTAAAATTGGCCAGATGCTGCTGACTCGTGCTGATCTTGATGATCGCGAGCGTTTTCTGAATGCCCGTGACACGATCAATGCACTCGTTGAACACGACATTATTCCTGTCGTTAATGAAAATGACGCAGTTGCGACCAACGAAATTAAAGTGGGCGACAACGATAACTTGTCGGCACTGGTTGGTATTTTATGCGGTGCTGATAAGCTTTTGCTGCTAACCGACCAAAAAGGCCTGTTTACGGCTGACCCTCGTAAAGATCCAAATGCTGAGCTCATCAAAGAAGTGAAAACGATTGATGACACACTGCGTAAGATCGCAGGCGGCAGTGGTACTACGTTGGGTACTGGCGGCATGGCGACAAAACTGCAGGCGGCTGATATTGCTCGTCGTGCAGGTATTGAAGTTATTATTGCAGCAGGCAGTGCTGAAAACGTGGTGTTCGACTCTCTGAGCGACAATCCACAAGGCACACGTTTCTTACCGTTAGCTGAAGCGCTTGAAAACCGTAAGCGTTGGATTTTAGCGGGCCCTGCTTCTGCAGGTGACATCGTGGTAGACGATGGCGCAGTAAACGCTGTTAACACCAAAGGCAGTAGCTTGTTGGCAAAAGGGGTCATTCGAGTTCAAGGCGAGTTTTATCGTGGTGAAGTCACCCAAGTCACAGACAGTAAAGGCAAGGTAGTGGCGCGTGGTATCGCTAGCTACTCAAGCCAAGACCTAGCAAAAATAGCAGGCAAGCACAGTAAAGATATTGGCGACATTCTTGGTTACGATTACGGGTCAGAAGTCATTCACCGTGACGACCTTGTTGTAATCCAAGAATAGCTCGTGATGAGAAGGCGAATCGCCTTTTTGCATCCAAAGACAGACAGAATTTAGGGAGAGTTAAACGTGGATTTAACTAACATGGGTATCGCAGCAAAAGAGGCTGCTTTCCACCTAGCGACCGCATCTACGGCGCAAAAGAATAAAGCATTGGCGATCATCGCTGATGAGCTAGAAGCAAACGCAGCAACGATTTTAGAAGCGAATGCGAAAGACATCGAACTGGGTCGCGAAGCGGGTCTAACGGACGCATTGCTTGACCGTCTACTTCTTAATGAAGAACGCTTAACGGGCATCGCTAACGACGTTCGTAATGTCATTAGCCTAAACGACCCTGTGGGCAGCGAAATCGACAGCAAGGTACTGGAAAACGGTATGTCATTGTCTCGTCGTCGTGTACCGCTTGGTGTTGTTGGTGTTATCTACGAAGCACGCCCGAACGTAACGATAGATATTGCGGCACTGTGTCTAAAAACAGGCAACGCAAGCATTTTGCGTGGTGGTAAAGAGACCTTCTTCTCGAACATGGAGCTGGTAAAAGTTATCCAGTCTGCACTAGAGAAAGCGGAACTTCCTGCAGCTTCTGTTCAGTACATCGAGAAACCTGATCGTGAACTAGTTTCTCAATTGCTTAAACTGGACGACTACGTGGATATGATCATTCCTCGTGGTGGCGCTGGCCTGCACAAGATGTGTAAAGAGAACAGTACTATTCCAGTTATCATCGGTGGTTTCGGTATCAGCCACATCTTTGTTGATGAAAGTGCAGACCTTGAAAAATCAGTCGATGTTGTCGAAAACTCTAAAGTTCAACGCCCATCAGCATGCAACTCTTTAGATACATTGTTGGTGCATGAAGCCGTTGCTGAAGCTTTCTTAGCTCAGCTGAAACAGCGTTTAGCGGGCAAGGTAACCTTGGTTGCCGATGCTAGTGCAAAATCGCTGCTAGCGGGTTTTGAAGACCAACGTGATGCGGTTGAAGGTGACTTTGACACTGAATGGCTAAGCTACACGCTAGGCGTGAAAATCGTTGCGGATGTGGCAGAAGCGATTGATCACATGCGTGTACACAACGCGAGTCACTCTGATGCAATCATGACTAATAGCCTAGAGAGCTCAGAGCGCTTTATTAACTCGGTCGGTTCTGCGGCGGTTTATGTGAATGCATCAACACGTTTCACTGATGGCGCACAATTTGGTTTGGGCGCTGAAGTCGCAGTGTCTACTCAGAAATTGCATGCTCGCGGCCCAATGGGCTTAGAAGAGCTGACAAGCTACAAATGGGTAGGTAAAGCGAACTATTTAGTTCGCGGTTAACGCTGGTCGTTAATTTTACTCCTCAGCTCATTTTTTGAAATGGCGATCGAGTAGCAATAATCAATGAATCACCACACAAAAGGGCCTTAATTGGCCCTTTTTCTTTCCTAACGTTTGGCAATTCCGTTACACTGATATTCAATTCTTTGGAGGTGATATGCATTGTCCTTTTTGTTCAGAGAACGACACTAAAGTAATCGATTCAAGACTGGTAGCCGATGGCCATCAGGTTCGTCGCCGCCGTCAATGCCTTGCATGTAGTGAACGTTTTACTACGTTCGAGTCGGCAGAACTTGTGATGCCTAAAGTCATAAAGTCGAATGGAAACCGCGAACCATTTAATGAAGATAAAATGGTGGGTGGTGTACAGCGCGCCCTAGAAAAACGCCCAGTGAGTGCTGATGCGATTGAACTTGCGATCAGTACGATTAAGTCACAACTCCGTGCAACTGGTGAGCGTGAAGTACCAAGCGAGATGATTGGTAATCTTGTGATGGGCCAATTGAAAGAATTGGATAAAGTGGCGTACATTCGTTTTGCGTCTGTTTACCGCAGCTTTGAAGATATCCGAGAGTTTGGCGAAGAAATCGCTAAATTAGAGGATTAACTCCTCAATCATGTCAAACTTTACTCCCCTGGATTTTCAAATGATGTCGCGTGCTATCCATTTAGCGAAGCGCGGTATTTACACCACTGCGCCAAACCCAAATGTCGGTTGTGTGATTGTACAAACTGATGGCCAGATCGTTGGTGAAGGTTTTCACGCTAAAGCGGGTGAACCTCATGCCGAAGTGCATGCCATGCGAATGGCGGGCGACAAAGCAAAAGGTGCGACGGCTTATGTCACCCTAGAACCTTGTTCTCATTACGGTCGAACGCCGCCTTGTGCTGAAGGGTTGATTAAGGCTCAAGTAGCTAAAGTGATTTGTGCGATGCAGGACCCAAACCCAAAAGTAGCCGGTCGTGGTATCAAGATGCTGCGTGATGCGGGTATTGAGGTGGAAATCGGTTTGTTAGAACAAGACGCTCTCAACTTGAACCCTGCATTTGTCAAGCGTATGCAGACAGGCATGCCATTCGTTCAGTTAAAGATGGCCGCTAGCCTCGATGGGCAAACGGCATTGGAAAATGGTCAAAGCCAGTGGATCACATCGTCAGAAGCGCGTCGTGATGTTCAGAACTACCGAGCAAAATCAGGCGCTGTGTTATCAACTAGCCAGACGGTGATTGAAGATAACGCCTCGTTGAATGTTCGCTGGGCTGAATTACCAAGCAGCGCTCAAGCTCATTACGCTGAAGACGAGCTACGTCAGCCGATTCGCGTGATTCTTGATCGCCAAAATCAACTGCGCCCTGAGCTCAAGTTATACCAGACCCCAACATCGGTATTGAGAGTCGCTGAAGCCTCTGCCGATATTACAGTCGGAACAACGGATGCAGGTCAGCTGGACTTACACGATTTGATGCGTCAGTTACCTGCGAATCATATTGACCATATTTGGGTTGAAGCGGGTGCCACGTTGGCAAAAAGCTTGATTGAAGCGCAGCTAGTGGATGAGCTAATTCTCTATTTAGCACCTAAACTAATGGGCAGTGACGGACGAGGTTTGATGGGCGCATTAGGGCTCACTTCAATGTCTGATGTGATTGACCTAGAAATTAAAGATGTTCGACAGGTTGGTGTGGATATTCGCATCGTGGCGAAACCAATAGCGGCTAAACCTATTGTGGCAGAACCAAGAGCGGAAAAACCACTATCGAAATAGTTACTCCAACTGCATACGTGTCGTTGACAATAAAAAGAGTTTTAAAATGTTTACAGGAATTGTAGAAGCCGTAGGTACATTGAGTGCAATCACTCCCCGCGGAGAAGACATCACCGTAACGGTTAACGTTGGCAAGCTTGATATGGCTGACGTTCAGTTAGGCGACAGTATTGCAACCAATGGTGTGTGTTTGACGGTCGTTGAATTTAACGACCACAGCTACAGTGCAGACCTTTCGCTTGAGACCCTGAAAAAAACGGGTTTTGTGGATTACCAAGCGGGCGATAAGGTAAATCTTGAGAAAGCAATGCTGCCGACCACGCGTTTCGGTGGTCATATCGTATCGGGTCACGTTGATGGCGTGGGTGAGATTGTTGAACGTAACCAAGTCGGTCGTGCGATTGAGTTCTGGGTAGAAATGCCAGCAGAAATTTCAAAATACGTGGCTCAAAAAGGCTCAGTAACGGTCGATGGTATCAGCCTGACTGTGAACGATTTACGTAAGAACGCATTCAAGCTGACTATCGTTCCTCACACTTCTTCAGAAACCACCATCGATCAATTCAATGTCGGTCGTAAAGTGAATCTAGAAGTCGATGTATTAGCGCGTTACATGGAGCGTTTACTGCAAGGTCAGCAACAAGAATCTGAGCCTGAATCTCGATTAACAATGGAATTCTTACAGCAGAATGGTTTTGCCTAACCGTTGATACAAAGTATTTAAGCGAGACTTTGTAAAGCGAAGCAATATCATCAGGTTTAAATAGTGTCGGTTCTAGGAAGCAGAACCATTTCAAAGGATATAGAACAATGCCAATTAGTACTCCTCAAGAAATTATTGAAGACATTCGCCTAGGAAAAATGGTTATCCTGATGGATGATGAAGATCGCGAAAATGAAGGCGATCTGATCATGGCAGCTGAACATGTTACGCCAGAAGCGATTAACTTCATGGCAATGTACGGCCGCGGTTTGATCTGTCTAACGCTGACTAAAGAGCGTTCAAACCGTATGGGTTTAGCACCTATGGTTCAAGATAACAATGCACAGTACACCACTAACTTTACGGTTTCGATTGAAGCGGCAGAGGGTGTAACAACCGGTATTTCAGCATCCGATCGTGCAGTGACGGTTCAAGCAGCAGTAGCGAAAGACGCAAAAGCGGCTGACTTAGTTCAACCTGGTCATATCTTCCCACTGACAGCTCAAGAAGGCGGCGTATTAACGCGTGCTGGCCACACTGAAGCGGGGTGTGATTTAGCTCGATTAGCGGGCTGTGAACCAGCTTCGGTTATCGTTGAGATCCTAAACGACGACGGCACCATGGCTCGTCGCCCTGATCTTGAAGTGTTCGCAGAAAAGCATGACATCAAGCTAGGCACTATTGCTGACCTGATCGAATACCGTAACAACACAGAAACAACGATTGAGCGTGTTGCACAATGTCATTTACCAACAGAGTTTGGTGATTTCGAGCTTGTGACTTACCGCGATACAATTGATAACCAGATCCACTACGCAATGCAAAAAGGCAGTTTAACCGAAGGTGCTCCTTTGGTGCGTGTTCACCTGCATGATACGTTTACCGATCTGCTTCATTCAGACCGCGGTACTGAGCGCAGCTGGTCGCTAGATAAAGCGATGAAGCGCATTGGCGACGAAGGCGGTGTGCTGGTTATTCTTGGCAACGAAGAGTCGTCTGATTCTTTGATCCACAAAGTGAAGACATTCGAAGCGCAAGATAAAAACGAGCAGCCAACCATGGCTAAGAAGCAGGGTACCTCGCGTCGTGTTGGTGTCGGCTCTCAGATTCTTCAAGACCTAGGCGTGCACGATATGCGTCTGCTTTCTTCGAGCACTAAGCGTTACCACGCATTGGGCGGTTTTGGTCTTAACGTTGTTGAGTACGTTTGCGAATAAATCATGTGTCAACGAGCAGACGTTTCTCCGTTTGTAGCGACATAATTTACCGATGATTTCAGTGGCTTTTTTGGTGATAAGTTTTGCCAAAAGGGCAAAGTAGCCAAGTTCGACTCAAAACGTGTTCAATACACAAACTTGGCTCCTCGCTGTTCCTATATGCTTGGGATCAGCGCTGCATTATCATCTTTACATTGCCGGTGTCTGTTCTTCTAAATTACCATTAGATATTGCTCACAGTTTTGTGCTAGAATCCGGCGATTCTCACTTGATGAAAATAGTTAAAGGAAGGCTTATGAAAGTGATCGAGGGTGGCTTCCCAGCGCCAAATGCAAAAATTGCTATCGTTATTGCTCGTTTCAACAGTTTTATTAACGAAAGTTTACTTTCTGGTGCAATCGATACTTTAAAGCGTCATGGACAAGTAAGCGAAGACAACATCACTGTTGTTCGTTGCCCTGGTGCAGTTGAACTTCCACTTGTAGCGCAGCGCGTTGCAAAAACAGGCAAGTTCGATGCGATTGTATCTCTTGGTACAGTAATTCGTGGCGGTACACCTCACTTTGACTATGTTTGTAGTGAATGTAATAAAGGTTTGGCACAAGTGTCTCTGGAATACTCTCTTCCAGTAGCGTTTGGTGTTCTTACTGTTGATACGATCGATCAAGCTATTGAACGCGCAGGAACCAAGGCTGGTAATAAGGGTGCAGAAGCAGCACTTAGCGCACTTGAGATGATCAACGTTCTTTCTGAAATCGATTCCTAATGGGGGCCAGTGTGAAACCAGCCGCACGTCGTAACGCACGTCAATTTGCTCTACAAGCAATTTATTCTTGGCAAATTACTAAAGAAAATATTGCTACCGTTGAAGAACAGTTCTTATCTGGTGGTAAGTATGATGAAGAAGAGCATCATGCCGCAGAACCTGCTCTAGCTATGCCAGAAACAGACGTTGCATACTTCCGCGACCTACTAACTGGTGTTGCTCTTAGTCACATGGAACTTGATAGCAAGCTTCGTCCATTCGTATCTCGCCCTATGCAAGATCTGGATTTGATGGAACTAGCGCTTCTACGTTTAGCTATGTACGAGATGACTCGTCGCGAAGATGTACCATACAAAGTGGTTATCAACGAAGCTATCGAGCTTGCAAAAGTATTTGCAGCAGAAGACAGCCATAAGTTTGTTAACGGTGTGCTTGATAAAGCTGCACCGCACGTTCGTAAGAAATAAGACGTTCGTATATTGAATCTAAAGGTCAGCTTTTATGCTGGCCTTTTTTGTAACTAAATTTTTGTAATACTAAAAATAGGGCATGTGATGTCTGGCGAATTTAACCTGATTGAAAAATATTTTGTAAATCGACAACCACAACGTAAAGACGTACATCTGGCAGCGGGCGATGACTGTGCTTTGGTCAAAGCACCAAGTAATGTTCAGATTGCTATCAGTACGGACACCTTAGTGGCAGGCACTCACTTCTTAGCGGAAGCAAACCCAGCTTGGGTGGCACACAAAGCCTTGGCTTCCAACATCAGTGATCTTGCTGCTATGGGCGCGACACCTGCTTGGGTTTCATTTGCCTTAACCATACCTGAAGTCGATGAAGCGTGGCTTGCCCCATTTTGTGATTCTTTTTTCAAACTTGCAGACTATTTTGGTATTCAACTAATCGGTGGTGATACGACCAAAGGGCCGCTGAGTTTAACACTTACTGTGCAGGGCTTTGTACCTGAGGGTCGAGCACTACGCAGAGATGGCGCGAAAGTGGGTGACTGGATTTACGTGACGGGTAACCTAGGTGACAGTAAAGCTGGCCTAGAGGTGTTACTTAACCCAGAGCAGAACAAAGCTAAGCCTTATGCGCGAGAGCTTGAAGAGAGACACTACCTGAGCACTCCACGAGTTTTGGCTGGTCAGGCACTGGTGAACCTTGCTTCGTCTGCCATTGATATCTCTGATGGTGTTATTGCTGATTTAAAACACATCCTTAAGCGTTCTCAGGTCGGTGCAAGCATTGATGTGAGCACGCTGCCTATCTCCGCTGAATTACGTCAATTCTCTTCTGATATCGCTTCTGCGCAGCAGTATGCGCTCACCAGTGGTGAAGAGTACGAACTCTGCTTTACCGTGCCGGAAGAAAATAAAGGTTCATTGGAAAGTGCTTTGTCACACACTGGCACAAAAGTCACCTGCATTGGCCAGATAAGACCTGTAGAATATTTTGAATTACACAATAATGGTGAACCACTAAGCTGGAACTTAACTGGTTACGATCACTTTAAGGTTAATTGATGACAAATCCACTTTCTCTTATTTCTCTTAAAAATCCTTGGCACTTATTGGCAACGGGTTTTGGCAGTGGCTTATCGCCGATAATTCCCGGAACAATGGGCACGCTTGCGTCTATTCCATTGTACTTATTGTTGGTTCAATTACCTTTCCCAGCTTATGTTGCCATCGTAGTGGTAAGCTGCATTATTGGTATCAAGATCTGCCAGGTGACCTCTGATGATATGGGTGTACACGACCATGGCTCTATTGTATGGGATGAGTTTGCGGGCTTTTGGATCACCATGGGCCTAGTGCCTTTATTGAATATCCCTGCTGATGACTGGAAATGGCTTCTGACTGGTTTTGTGCTTTTCCGCTTTTTTGACATGGTAAAACCATGGCCGATTGGTTGGTTAGATGCACGAATTCACGGCGGCTTAGGTATCATGATTGACGATATTGTAGCGGGTATTATGGCGGCTATTTCGTTGTATGCCGTGGCACATTTCGCTGGTTGGTTAGTGTGAGTTCACTGAAGGATTAAGGTTTAGTTGGCGATACACCAAACTAATTAACGGATACTAAAAAGGTTGACCCTAGGGCCAACCTTTTTTTGTTTGCGGAGCTTACGAGCTTACGTATTAAGGCTACTTAGCAAGATAGTCAGAGATAGACTTCTCAATACCTTTCGCGTCTAAGCCAAGCTCTTCATGTAGCTCGCCTTGCGTACCTTGAGCTATAAACTTGTCTGGTAAGCCAAGGTTCAGTACTGGCATTAGCAGTTTTTCTTGCATCAAAAACTCAATTACACCTGCACCTGCACCACCGGCAATCGCATTCTCTTCGATAGTCACCAGTACATCGTGGTCAGCGGCAAGTTGTTTGATTAGAGCTTCATCTAGCGGTTTCACAAAGCGCATGTCTGCAACGGTGGCATCCATTGCATCAGCTGCTTGAAGTGCATTTTCTAAGAAGGTACCAAAGCTTAGGATAGCAACCTTAGCGCCATCTTTTGCTTTTGAGCTTTCACGAACGATACGGCCTTTACCAACCTCAAGAGCAGTAAATTCACTTTGAATCTCAGTGCCCATACCATTACCGCGAGGGTAACGTACTGCACTAGGGCCTGTGTGTTGGTGGCCTGTGTATAGCATTTGGCGACATTCGTTTTCGTCGCTTGGTGCCATGATCACCATGTTTGGAATGCAGCGCATAAAGCTTAAGTCGAACGCGCCTTGGTGTGTTTGACCATCGGCACCAACAAGACCAGCACGGTCAATAGCGAACATAACCGGTAGATCCATGATAGCCACATCGTGGATCAGTTGATCGTAGCCACGTTGTAGGAAAGTTGAGTAGATAGCCACAATCGGCTTATCACCTGCAATCGCCATACCTGTTGCTAGCGTTACTGCGTGCTGCTCAGCAATAGCAACATCGAAGTATTGCTCTGGGTACTCTTTCGAGAAACGCACCATGCCAGAACCTTCACGCATTGCTGGCGTGATTGCCATTAGCTTAGGATCTTGTGCAGCCATATCACAAAGGAAGTCGCCAAAAATCTTAGAGAAAGTTGGCTTAGAGCTGGTGCTCTTAGGTAGGCTTGAGTGTGCGGGATCGAACTTTGGTACACCGTGGTAACCGATAGGATCTTTCTCAGCTGGCTCGTAGCCTTTGCCTTTCTTAGTCATGATATGCAGGAACTGAGGGCCTTTAAGGTCTCTCATGTTCTTAAGCGTTTTAATCAGCTCATTTACATCGTGGCCATCAATTGGGCCAATGTAGTTAAAGCCTAACTCTTCGAACATGGTGCCAGGTACAACCATGCCTTTTAGGTGTTCTTCTGTACGACGAACCAACTCTTTAATCGGCGGAACGCCTGATAGCACTTTCTTGCCGCCCTCACGAATTGACGTGTAAAGACTGCCAGAAAGAACTTGAGCTAGGTGGTTATTTAGCGCACCTACGTTTTCAGAGATCGACATCTCGTTATCGTTCAGGATAACCAGCATATCATTGTGAATATCGCCTGCGTGGTTCATGGCTTCAAATGCCATACCAGCAGTAATCGCGCCATCACCAATCACACTCACGACTTTACGGTTCTTACCTTCTTTCTTTGCACTGATAGCCATACCAAGTGCAGCACTGATCGAAGTTGAAGAGTGACCAACAGAAAGTGTGTCGTATTCGCTCTCTTGACGCCATGGGAATGGGTGCAGTCCATCTTTTTGACGGATAGTCGATAAACGGTCGCGACGACCAGTAAGAATTTTATGCGGGTATGCTTGGTGGCCAACATCCCAAACCAACTGGTCAAAAGGCGTGTTGTACACGTAGTGCAGAGCTACGGTTAGCTCTACTGTACCCAAGCCTGATGCTAAGTGACCACTTGATTGGCTCACTGAGTTAAGAAGATAGGTACGTAATTCATCACAAAGCTGTGTCAGCGTCTCTTTTGGAAGTAGACGCAAATCCTCTGGCTTATCAGCCAAAGCAAGAGTTGGGTACTTTGATATATCAAGAGTCATAGGTAATGCGCGCTTATTGTCTTAGTTCTTGCGCTCGATGACGTATCGGGCGAACTCTTCGAGTAACTGGGTATTGTATGGGATTGCAGCCAAAGCTTGAAGCGCTTCCTGTAGCAGAGTTCGCGCTTTTTCTTGAGCGCCCTCTAAACCTAGCAAAGAAGGGTAGGTGCTTTTGTTTAATTCTTGGTCAGAACCCTGTGGCTTACCCAAAGTTTCAGTATCGCTAGTGATATCTAAAATATCATCTTGAACCTGGAATGCTAATCCAATGGCATCGGCGTACTTGTCTAATAGAGGCATCACTTCAAACGCTTTCTCGCCCGCAGCAAGCGCACCTAAACGAATCGCACATTTCATTAGAGCGCCCGTTTTATTGCGGTGAACTTCTTCTAACTCTTCTAGAGTGACAGAGCGGTTTTCAGCTTCAATATCAAGTGCTTGTCCAATACACATACCTTGTGCACCAGAGGCTTCTGCTAGGCGTTGAATCATTCGAACGCGATTGCTTTCACCGTCAGCACTTAATGTGCCTTCCGCAAGTATAGTAAAAGCGAGAGTTTGTAGTGCATCGCCCGTTAATATTGCCGTTGCTTCATCGTATTTGATGTGACAAGTCTGATGGCCACGACGCAGTTCATCGTCATCCATTGCTGGAAGGTCGTCGTGAATCAGAGAGTAGGCATGAATACATTCGATTGCAGATGCTGGAGTGTCGAGTTCTTCAGCGGTGCAGCCGAGCATTTCCCCTGTAATGTAGACAAGAAATGGACGTGCGCGTTTGCCGCCTAAAAGTAACCCATAACGCATCGCGTTGATCAGGTTCTGATTTTGGTGTGGCAGGCGATCAAGCCAAAGGTTCAGTTGCTCGTTATTACGTGCTTGATAAGACAATAAAGTCTCGATCATAGGGGATCTCATACAATTCGTTATTCAGGTTGTGGGTTAAAGTCACTCAGCTCTGCATTTTCATCATTCTGCAGTAGGATGCTAACGCGTTGTTCAGCATCATTTAGTTTACTTTGACCGGCACGAGCGAGGGAGATGCCTCGTTCGAACTTTTTAAGCGCATCATCTAAAGCTAGATCACCATTTTCTAGTTGATCAACCAAGCCATCAAGCTCTTCGATTGCTGCTTCAAAGCTCATATTTTCAGGTTTCTTAGTAGCCATAATAAATCTGCGTTTGGAAAGATGAACGAACGTTACCCTAGGCCGCTGAGATGGTCAAATGTAACCAAGAAATTTTGCTAGAAAGTTCGTTTTTAAGGGGCTTGAACTCACTTTGCTTGAATAACCTTAGCTTTATCGAGTTTATGCGCTACGTCTAAGAGCAAAGTAAGCCAATAGTTGGGATTCAAAAACGAAAAGTGTGATACTTAGGCCAAGAATTTACTAAAAGATCTTATAGTCTTGCCGATACAAAGATTATCGTCGACATAGAGCTACAAAAAAGCATGAGGAGTGCTCAGTGGATTTAGCAACCCTAATAGGTTTGATTGGTGGATTTGCCTTTGTAATCATGGCAATGATCCTAGGTGGAAGCCTCGGGATGTTCTATGACACGACATCCATTTTGATCGTAGTTGGTGGCTCAACCTTTGTTGTTCTAATGAAGTTCACCATGGGACAGTTCTTTGGTGCTACTAAAATTGCTGGCAAAGCATTCATGTTTAAAGCCGATGAACCTGAAGATCTTATCGCTAAAGTGGTAGAGATGGCGGATGCAGCGCGTAAAGGTGGCTTCTTAGCACTGGAAGAGATGGAAATCAGCAACAGCTTCATGCAAAAAGGTATCGACCTGTTGGTAGATGGCCATGATGGTGATGTGGTGCGTGCTGCATTGCAAAAAGACATCGCATTAACCACAGAGCGTCACGAACAGGGCGCGAAAGTGTTCTCTGCATTTGGTGATGTTGCTCCTGCGATGGGTATGATTGGTACTTTGGTTGGTCTGGTTGCCATGCTTTCGAACATGGATGATCCTAAAGCGATCGGTCCTGCGATGGCGGTAGCACTTTTGACCACCCTGTACGGTGCGATTCTTTCGAACATGGTGTTCTTTCCTATTGCTGATAAGCTTGCGCTACGTCGTGACCAAGAGACACTTAACCGCCGTCTGGTTATGGATGGTGTGCTGGCGATTCAAGATGGTCAGAACCCACGAGTTATTGATGGTTACCTCAAGAGCTACCTAAACGAAGGTAAGCGGACTATTGATGGTGAACCCGCGTAAGAGGAGTTTAAGATGGATGAAGATAATCCATGTAAATGTCCTCCTCCGGGGTTACCTCAATGGATGGGGACATTTGCTGACTTGATGTCATTGCTGATGTGTTTCTTCGTACTGCTGCTCTCATTTTCTGAGATGGACGTACTGAAGTTCAAACAGATCGCTGGCTCGATGAAATTTGCGTTTGGTGTACAAAACCGCTTGGAAGTGAAAGACATTCCTAAAGGCACTAGCATCATTGCACAAGAGTTTCGCCCTGGTCGCCCAGAGCCGACACCGATTGATGTGATCATGCAGCAGACGATTGATATTACGCAGCAAACGCTTGAGTTTCATGAAGGTGAATCTGAACGTGCTGGTGGTACCATGCGTGACCAAGGCAAGATGACCGGAGGCAAGTCGCCAGAGGTCTCGACTCACGACAATCAAAACTCTGAGTCAGACCAACAGCAACAACAAGCTGAAGCTCAATCGCAAGAGATGGAAACCTTGATGGAAAGCATCAAGAAGGCGTTGGAGCGAGAGATCGACCAAGGCGCGATTGAGGTGGAAAACCTTGGCCAGCAGATTGTGATTCGAATTCGTGAAAAAGGCGCGTTCCCATCAGGTTCCGCTTTCTTACAACCTAAGTTCCGACCATTGGTGAGACAGGTTGCTGAGTTGGTGAAAGATGTTCCGGGTATCGTTCGAATCTCAGGGCACACCGATAACCAACGTCTTGATTCAGAGCTTTATCGCTCTAATTGGGACTTGTCATCACAGCGAGCGGTGTCTGTTGCTCAAGAGATGGAAAAGGTACGCGGTTTCTCTCATCAACGCTTGAGAGTACGTGGCATGGCCGATACCGAGCCAGTAGAGCCGAATGATACTGAATGGCAACGTAGCCTCAACCGCCGCGTTGAAATTAGCATCATGCAGGGCGAACCGCTTTACAGTGACGAAGTGCCTGTTATTAATGAATAGCCGATACGTGTACACAAGGTAGCATCCAGATAACATCGAAAGCCCAACCTTATAATGAGGTTGGGCTTTTTGTTTGTAGGCCTTTCACCATGCTCTTTGCTGAATTTATGTTGTTTCGAAACCTGCTACTTTTAATAACAAGCGGTTTAATGATGGTGTTACAGCAAGCACTCTTTTCCTTGCTTCACTTTCTCATGTATAATTCGCGCCCTTAGATTTAGATATGATCTATTCTTGCTTCAAGTGCTGTGTAAATTCTCTAATTTACTTGGCGATGAGCGTTCTCAAAATTTTGAACATTAATGTTGTGAAAGTACTATGAAATTTATTGTTAAGCCCCATCCGGAAATTTTTGTAAAAAGTGAATCGGTGCGTAAGCGCTTCACAAGGATTCTAGAGTGCAACATTCGTAACGTTATTCAACGTCGCTGTGAAAGTGTTGCGGTATTCAACCGTCGCGATCATATCGAAGTGACGTCTGAGAGTGACCAGTACTACGCAGAAGTGTTAGAGGCTCTGACTCACACTCCAGGTATTCACCACTCTCTTGAAGTTCAACAGTCTGAGTTTAAAGACTTGCACGATATTTACGAGCAAGTACTAGAACGCAGCCGTGCTGACATTGAAGGCAAGACTTTCTCTGTTCGAGCTAAGCGTCGTGGTAAGCATGACTTTACCTCTATTGAACTTGAACGCTACGTAGGCGGCGGCCTAAACCAAGCAGTTGAGTCAGCTAAAGTTCGACTTAAGAACCCTGAGGTAACCGTTAAAGTTGAAGTGGCTAACGATAAGTTAAACCAAGTTCTAGCTCGTCACAAAGGCCTAGGTGGTTTCCCTCTTGGTACCCAAGAAGATCTACTAAGCTTGATCTCTGGCGGCTTTGATTCTGGTGTTTCAAGCTACCTGCACATCAAACGTGGCTCTAAGGTTCACTACTGTTTCTTTAACCTTGGTGGCCCAGCGCACGAGATTGGAGTTAAGCAAGTGGCTCACTACCTATGGAATAAATACGGCTCATCTGCAAAGGTGAAGTTCATTTCTGTAGACTTTGAACCAGTGGTTGCTGAAATTCTTGAGAACGTAGAAGACGGCCAAATGGGCGTTGTTCTTAAGCGTATGTTCATGCGTGCTGGTGGTATGGTTGCAGAGCGCTTCGGTATTGAAGCTCTAGTAACGGGTGAAGCACTTGGTCAGGTTTCTAGCCAAACGCTAACTAACCTTCGCCACATCGACAACGTGACAGATACTTTGATTCTTCGTCCGCTTATCAACTGGGATAAAGAAGACATCATTGACCTTTCTCGTATCATCGGTACTGAAGACTTCGCTAAAGTAATGCCTGAGTACTGTGGTGTTATCTCTAAGAAGCCAACAGTGAAAGCGAAGAAAGGCAAACTAGAAGCAGAAGAAGCTAAGTTTAACTTTGAAGTGCTGGATCAAGTGATCGAGAACGCTCGTGTTATGGATATCCGTGACATCGAGAAAGAGAGCCAAGAGCAAGCGCCTGAAGTTGAACAAGTTCAAGCTGTTGCTGAGCACGCTATCGTTATTGATATCCGTAGCCCAGAAGAAGAAGACGAAAGCCCACTAGAGATCGAGGGTGTTGAAATTAAACACATCCCATTCTTCAAGCTTTCGACTCAGTTTGGCGACCTAGACCAAGCGAAAGAGTACTTGCTGTACTGTGACCGTGGTGTAATGAGCCGTCTACAGGCGCTTTACCTACAAGAGCAAGGCTTCCATAACGTTAAGGTTTATCGCCCATAGCGGTGCATTGGCCAACCGTTAATCATTTTGCCAAGCCGCTTACTGAAAAGTAAGCGGCTTTTTTATTTTCTATTGTGAATGATTTACAGTAGTCAGACAGAGGCGTGAGTTTGGGCGTGCTATCGTCATGCTCAGCTTTAAAATTTTTGATTGATAGAAAGAGTAAGCTCTAAACGGGTTTATAAGTACCGAAGAAGTGTGAGTATCTTGAAGTATTCTGTTACTTTTTAGTGCAACTCAATGGTGCTATTTGTATGTGTTCAGTTGATTATTTGAGTGGGTGTCTGATTCTGTGATTAGCGATGAAAAATAATAAAGATTAATTAGTACAGCTATTGATAAACTTGTTGTTACATTTCTTTGCACATAAAAAAACACCGCCCATAAGGCGGTGTAAACAAATTTGACAGACAGGTCAAAATAAATACAGGAAGTAGATGCCTCGTTTCAGTGTATAACTGCAACAAAACATTTGGTAGAACTCTACCCAACTCGAAAAGTACGAGTTTGCAAACACAACATCGCAGGAGCTAAGCCAATTGATTCTAGAGAGAATCAAGCCGTTCAGGCTAGCTGCTGCGGAATGAAATATAGAATTTCTCTAGCCGCTAGGCAATGGACAAATTATAATGTTTCAGATAAAAAAAACTAATGCTTATTTAGAGAGTAACTATGTCTCGTCGATTACCCCCATTAAACTCGTTAAGAGTGTTTGAAGCTGCGGCTCGACACTTGAGTTTTACGCGTGCCGCTGAAGAGTTGTTTGTTACTCAAGCTGCGGTGAGTCATCAGATCAAAGCGCTTGAAGAGTTTCTGTCTTTGAAGCTTTTTCGCCGTAGAAACCGCTCTTTACTGCTGACTGAAGAAGGCCAAAGCTACTTCTTGGATATCAAAGATATTTTCACATCACTGGCAGAAGCGACAGACAAAGTGCTGGAGCGAAGTGAGAAGGGCGCATTGACCATCAGTTTACCGCCTAGTTTTGCTATTCAATGGTTGGTGCCAAGGCTCGCTGACTTTAATCAGCAAGAACCTGATATTGATGTAAGAATCAAAGCCGTTGATATGGATGAAGGCTCGCTGACCGATGATGTAGACGTGGCTATTTACTATGGTCGAGGTAACTGGCCGGGGCTTAGAGCCGATAAGCTTTACCAAGAATACTTGATCCCTCTTTGCTCACCTTCCGTGCTGCTAGGAGCTAAACCATTAGAATCTCTCAGTGATCTGGCATGCCATACGCTATTGCATGATACCTCTCGAAAGGATTGGAAACAGTTTGCTAAGCAAAATGGCATCGACGGGGTTAACGTTAATCACGGACCTATCTTCAGTCACTCAACCATGGTGTTGCAGGCAGCAGCTCACGGCCAGGGTATTGCACTGGGTAATAACGTGTTGGCGCAACCTGAAATCGAAGCGGGTCGTTTGATTGCGCCTTTCGACGAAGTGTTGGTGAGTAAGAACGCCTTCTATGTGGTTTGTCATGAGAAGCAAGCCGATATGGGGCGTATCGCTACTTTCCGTGATTGGATGCTGGCGAAAGCGCAAAGCGAACAAGAGGACTTACTCGATGAATAACCTCATCATTGATGGTGAAGACAATCCTATCACCTTTATCTTTGCTCATGGTGCTGGCGCAGGCATGGATCATGAGTTTATGCAGTCGGTAGCCAAAGGATTAGCCTTTAAAGGGATACGAGTTATCCGCTTTAATTTCCCTTACATGATCAAGCGTGCTGAAGATGGTAAGCGTCGTCCACCTGACAGAGCACCTAAGCTACTTGAAGCCTACCAAGAGGTTATTGAGCAGGTTGATGCCGATAAGCTTGTGATTGGTGGTAAGTCGATGGGAGGGCGTATGGCGAGCCATTTGTCTGAAGTTGATAAGGTGGCCGCCATGGCGTGTTTAGGCTTTCCTTTTCATCCTCCTGGTAAACCAGATAAGTATAAAGGTGAACACTTAGCTGAGTTGCAAAAGCCGTGTCTGATTTTACAGGGTGAGCGCGACACTTTTGGTAAGCGTGAAGAGTTTGCTGACTTTGATCTGTCGGATTCTATTCGTGTTGAATTTATTCCCGATGGCGACCACAGCTTTAAGCCTCGTAAGAGCTCCGGTTACACAGAACAGCAGAATATTGCGTTAACCGTTGAGAAGTTGTCGGCGTTTATCAAAGAGGTGCTGAATGAGAAGTAAGTATTTACTCACGTTTTCCGGCATTTCTGGCGCGATAGCAGTGATGCTTGGTGCCTTCGCGGCTCACGGTTTGAAAGCTATTTTACCTGAGTATCTGCTAGGTGTGTTTGAGACCGGAGTTCAATACCAGTTTATCCATACTCTGGCGATATTGGCGTGTGGCGCCCTGCTGCAGATGAAACTTGGCGCTAAATCACAAAAATATTTTTTCATCGCGGCAATTTGCTTTATCATCGGCATCCTTTGTTTTAGTGGCAGCCTTTATGGCTTGGCACTGACAGGAATAAAATGGTTTGGCCCTATCACTCCGTTTGGTGGTCTACTATTTATCATTGGTTGGGGAGTCTTCTCCTTCGCTGCTTTGAATATAAAAGAGGTAACTCAGTGAAACACGTACTACTTTATTGTCGCTCTGGTTTTGAAAAAGAATGTGCTGGCGAAATTCAAGACAAGGCAACACAACTGGAAGTGTTTGGTTTTCCTCGCCTAAAGAACAATACAGGCTTTGTATTGTTTGAATGTTACCAAGCAGGTGAAGCGGACAAGTTGATCAAAGAGATCGATTTCCAATCACTGATTTTTGCTCGTCAAATGCTGGCAGTGGCTGTTGAAATTAAAGACTTGCCAACTGATGACCGTATTTCTCCAATTCTTGAGGCGCTTTCTGATAAAGAAGGTTTCCCTCGTTGTGGTGATATCCGTATCGAAACGCCAGATACTAACGAAGCAAAAGAGCTTTTGAAGTTCTGCCGTAAGTTTACTGTGCCGATGCGTCAAGCGATGCGTGGTAAAGGCTTGATGACGGCGAAGGACAACGCTAAGAAGCCAGTATTGCACCTGTGCTTCATCGCTCCGGGCCACTGCTTTGTGGGTTACTCTTACCCATCGAACAACTCACAGTTCTTCATGGGTATTCCTCGTCTGAAATTCCCATCAGATGCACCTAGCCGTTCTACATTGAAGTTAGAAGAAGCGTTCCACGTATTCATTCCTCGTGATGAGTGGGATGAGCGTCTGGCTCCGGGTATGTGGGGTGTTGATTTAGGTGCGTGTCCAGGCGGTTGGACTTACCAATTGGTTAAGCGTTCGATGTTCGTTCACTGTGTTGATAACGGCATGATGGCAGACAGCCTAATGGAAACGGGTCAAATTAAGCACCACATGGTGGATGGCTTTAAGTTTGAACCAGATCGTAAGAACGTCACTTGGATTATCTGTGACATGGTTGAGAAACCAGCTCGTGTTGCACACCTTATGGGTGAGTGGATCATCAAAGGTTGGGCGAAAGAAGCATTATTCAACCTTAAACTGCCAATGAAAGGCCGTTACGATGAAGTACTGCAAGATATCGAGAACCTAAAAGTGTTCCTTATTGAGAACAAAGTGAAGTTTAAGATGCAGGCTAAGCACCTTTATCATGATCGCGAAGAGATCACGGTTCACATTCAGGCGCTTTCAAACATCTCACCGCACTAATATTTACGTTAGCGTGTCAGTGAAAAAAATGCTCCTTTAAGGAGCATTTTTTATATCAATATCGTCGAGTCACAGCGAGTTAAACTTTCGCTTCGTAACGAATGTCTTGCAGGTTGAATCCAAGGTCAATATCGGTTTTGAGTGCAGAGACTTGCTTACACACACGTGCTGATTCAATGTGTTCATCAAACTTCTTACGATATTTCTTCGGTAAGTCTTCCGCCTGAAAGGCCGCTTCGATATCCGGGTAAGTGGTTAAGATTTCTTTTGCAGCTTTTGGTCCTATACCTGGAATCCCCGGTACTTGGCTAGAGCTCACACCGGTTAAGCCCCAGTAATCTGTAAGCTGCTCAGGTTTAACGCCAAACTCAGCTTCGATAAAGGGTTTGTCTAGCCAGCGGTGTTGGAAGTAATCTCGGATCTGCAGAGTGGGTGATAGCAGTTGGCAATATCCTTTGTCTGTCGAGATGATGGTGACGGTTTCTCCGTGGTCTGCCACTTTCTTGGCCAGTGTTGCGACTAGATCATCTGCTTCATCGCCATCAGACAGCAGTGAATCAATGCCTAACTCCCACCAAGCCTGTTGGATAGCATCAAGGCCTTTCATCAATGGTTCTGGCATTGGCTTACGGTTCTGTTTATAAGCTGGTAGTACTTCAGCGCGCCATCCTCGGTCTTGTAAGTGATGATCAAAAACCGCGATGATGTGGGTTGGCTTTGATTCAGTCAGAATCTTATTGAGAGTGCGAGTAGTGGTGGTGATAGTTCTTGCTATATCGGTTGGGTCTGGCTGAACAGAGTGCACGCGTCGGATGAGGTTTAAGGCATCGATAATAACAAGATGGATAGACATAAGTTTCCACTAAATAGGCAATAAAAAAGGGGCTGCTAGCCCCTTATAGTAACGTATCACTTGGTGAGTTGAAACGTTAGCGACGTAAACGTCATAACCTGATTAACTTTATGTCTGCCAATTGGTTATCACTCACTTAGTTACTCGTTAATGAGTGTGCTTAATCGTTTGGTGCGATTTTATAGCAAGGCACGTAGTCCGTACCGCCCGGTAGCTTCATTCGATGTTGCTCAACAAAATCGTTTAGCAGTTGGTCCATTTTGGTCATTAGCTCTTTGTCGCCATCAATTAGGAATGGGCCGTACTTCTCGATCTCCAGAATCCCTTCAGCTTTGACGTTACCCGCCACAATGCCAGAGAACGCTTTACGTAAATTAGCGGCTAGGCTCTCTGTTTTTTGGTCCATATGAAGATCAAGCGCCGCCATAGATTCGTGTGTTGGGTCGAATGGCAGTTGGAACTCAGGCTCAATATGCAGTGACCAGTTGTAGCTGTAGGCATCGCCAGTCTCTTTACGGTGAGAGCGCACATCTGGCATCGCTTGTTTCATGATTTTCGCAGCGCGTGCTGGGTCATCAATCACGATTTCATAATGTTTCTGTGCATCAGGCCCTAGAGTTTCACCAATGAACTTATCGATCGAGCGGAAATAAGCTTCACTCTCTTTCGAGCCAGTTAGGACAATCGGCATTGGCTGCTCGGCGTTATTCGGGTGCATCATGATCCCTAAGATGTACAGCAGCTCTTCGGCCGTGCCTGGGCCGCCTGGGAAAATGATGATGCCATGCGCCATACGAACGAATGCCTCAAGACGCTTCTCGATATCTGGCATGATCACCAGTTCGTTTACTATCGGGTTTGGTGGCTCAGCGGCAATGATTGAAGGCTCTGTCAGCCCTAAGTAACGATGATCAGTATAACGTTGCTTAGCGTGACCAATAGCCGCGCCTTTCATTGGCCCTTCCATCGCACCCGGTCCACAACCGGTACAGATGTTCAGCTCACGTAGGCCCAGTTCATTACCCACTTCGCGAGTGTACTGGTATTCAGTGGCATTAATTGAGTGACCACCCCAACACACGATCAGGTTAGGCTCGATGCCCGGCGTAAGTGCGCCTGCATTCCTCAGAATACCAAATACGAGGTTGGTAATGTGAGTGGCATTAGTCAGGTTGAGCCTTTGGTTATCTGCGAGGTGCATGTTGACGTAAACAATGTCACGCAGCACTGAAAATAGGTGTTCTTGGATACCCTTGATGATCTCACCATCGACAAAGGCATGCTCTGGTGGGTTGCTCAGCTCGAGTTTGATACCACGCTCACGTCGCACTACCTCAACATCAAACGATTGATACTTGTCGAGTAGCTCTTTGGAGTTGTCGGTGTGGCTACCTGAGTTGAGTACCGCTAACGTACAGTTACGATACAGTTGATATAGATCACTAGACGCGGTTTTCTTAAGACGCTCAACCTCAAGTTGAGAGAGTAAATCCATGCTACCGGCAGGGCTGATATGAGTGATCATAGTGCCTCCTTGTTGAAAAGAGCAGAGGACGTTGAAGTGACCCTCTGGCTCGAGAGTGAGAAGCAAACGTTGAAAGTGTTTGGTTAAAGGTGGGGGAGAGTTAACCAGACGAAACGGATACGACAGCGTTGCTTGCCAAGAATGCTTGTTAAGCGAATGTTAATCATTAGCTTAGCAAACATTGAGGGAAATGGTATGTGATAAGTATTTGAAAAAATGAAATAAATTAAATCTAGGGCTGGCCTAGTGCCAAACAAGTTGGTTATTACCGCGTTGTTTTGCTTTATTTAGTGTTGTATTGAGTCGCTCTAACACTTCTTCAGGTGTATCTGACTCTTTAAACTGAGTACTTGCCGCGCATAAAGTAATCGTGATTTGTTGGTCACGGAACTTAAAGGGTAAGCGGCTTACTTGAGTTTGAATGTTTTGAATCACTTGGTGACAATATTCATCGGTTTGCTCTGGCAATAGTAAGACAAATTCTTCACCTGAAAAACGCGCCACAGTATCGGTCGTGCCTGCTTCTTTGGTGATGGTTCTTGCGATGATCTTAAGCGCTTTATCGCCGGCGGTATAACCAAAGCTATCGTTAATGGCTTTGAAGTTGTCGATGTCCAGAAGTACTACGCGCAGTGAGTGTTGTGCGCGGATCCAGCGGCGATACTCAAGCTCTAAGCGATCAGTGAAAGCGGTACGATTGTAAACCTTCGTAAGAGGGTCAAGCAGCATACGCTGGGCCTGATCTTCCAAACGCTTACGGTAATCTTGGGTGACTTCATAGAGTGAATCTAACTGAGTTTTTCCGTAACTCATTCTCTCTATTAGAGCTTGTTCTTTTTGCTCTGCGTGGTTCAGTCTTTCCGAAAGAGAAGCGATTTCACTGAGTAGCGGGTTAATTGACCGTTTTAAACTATCAATATCCTTGGCTTTCTCTACTGAATTCTGGCTCTTAGCGACAAGTTCATTTAACTCAGAGTTAAGCCCTTGGCGGTGCTCAAAGTAGCTTTGGCTCTGGTCGGCATTTTGGTCTGCCGTTTTGATGCTGGAAGCTAGAGAGGAATTAAGCTGATCGATAAACTGTTCAGACTTCTTGCGCTCTAGGTTGGTGCCTTCAATAACCAGTTTGAGGATCTGAAGTGTCAGCTCAAGTAGGTTTTGTGTGGAAACCCCAAGTAGTAGCTTAGCTCTAATATCAGTAAGCAAATCCCCCGATTCACCCTCAAAATCGAGTTCAGTAATCAGGTGTTGTAATTCGTTTGACAGGTCGGAAAGAAGTTCCTGTTCCGGAGAATGCGTAGCATCGGCAAAATGAGTGCGTGAGTTGTTCGCCATAATCTTAATGGCACGCTCATAAATACCGAGTAGTTTCATGGCATGGTCAACTTTCTGACTGCCATTGCATTCGGAGAAGCTAAGTAAGTTTCGTAGGTCGCGTTTTAGCTGTGCTGGAAGGCCAGTTATGCGTTGCAGCGTTTCCCCACTGTGCTTAATGCTATCGTCCAGATATCCGTTCTGTTTATCCATAGCCAACGTTTTCTGCTTAAGCATCCTTTCTAATACTGCCAGCTTTGGGATCATCGAGCTAATGTCTTTTTGCTTTTCTAGCTCTTCCCTAAGGGCAATGAGGTTTTCATCTAAATGGCTGTTACTGCCAACACATGCATCACTCAAAGATGTGACGATACGCTTTAGAACTTTTTGTTCTCTAAGAAATTTGAACGAGGTGTCTCTTTGCGCCAAACGAACTTGCTCCAACTGAAATTTCAGCTGGTGGAGTTGCGCCTGAATGTCTTTTTCAAGAATGCCCATAGATGTATTAATTAGCGCCGCGTAGACCGATCTCGATCATTTTGATGAAATTCCGTTAAATCAATAATAACAAAACTAAAAATAAGGTCACGACTTGCCGCTCTTAACCGCTCGCAAATCAGTCATCTTTTAGCATTTTTTTGATGTTGTCCTCATTCTGGTACGATGATTGTATTTTTATTAGCCCTTGATTAATCGCATGTTTACAGGCTTCTCTTATGTTACCCGTTGCAAGGCTCGCTGCGGGTGCATTATCGATAGCTTTTAGATATACCCATTGGCTACTGCGCTCTTTGAGACTGATCTCACGGGCTAGGTTAGTCGACATTAATAACACATCGAGCAGCTCTTGATCGTTGATCGCGGTGTAAGCTCGTGGCAAGAATGGGTAGTCAGCGATGCCCATACGAATTGTTCGGTTGATATTACGTTTCGGTTCAAAGTCGGTAATCCACGATTGAATCTTTTTAAACATCGCCTCGGGTGATGAATCTCGGTCTGAGTTAGGTTCGATGTAAAGCAGGTTTGCGTCCGAGAAGTGATAGACACGAGCAGGGCCTTCAAGCTTCTCTTTCAAGAACTCTCCAAAAGCATCTTCTAACTCCAGACCCGCTTTATAGCCATTCTGCGTATACATGTTACGTAGGAAAGGTAAGTCAATCATCACGAAGCGCAGACGGTCATTCAATGGTTCATGAATGAGCTCGCCAAGTTGCCACTGTTCGAAGGTTTGGCTGGTTTGTTCTAGTGAGTTGGACAGCTTGGCATTCAGCATTCTGAGATTGGGCAGCTTAGAGCGTGAGTGTGTAAACAGGTCTGTTCGCAGTGAGTCGACTTCTTTAGCCAAGGTTTGAATGAGGTAGCCACGGCGTAGCACAAAGAAGAATAAGATAATGCTGAACAAAAATAGGGCGAACGATATCTTTTGGAACTTACGATGTTCCAGCTTGTACTTTTCTAGTTCTTGGGCTTGTCCTGCATAGTGAAGAGTTTGCTCAGCGAACTCTTTCTGTTGGCGGAAAGCATCTTCACCAACGCGGTTCAGCTTTTGTTGTTCTAAAGAAACCAAACTGTTGTATTGCTTAAGGTTCTCTAAAGCCTGTTGCGATTTTCCTGCTTGCTCATAGCCTAAAGAGAGTAAGTAGTACGAACGCTGCGAAAGGCGCATGTTCTCAACCTGACGCGAGATCTCCAGTGCGCGAGTGGCATGTTTGATCACATCCTCACTCTGCTGAAGGTGATAAGCGAGCCCGGCAGAGAGCAATGCAGCACGACCTTCTAGCTTGGGAATATCCGTATATTCAAGCAGTTCAAGGGCGCGTGTTAGGTATTGTTCTGCCAATGGGTAGTTGTAAAGACGCAGATAGGTTGCCGATAAACTTAGGCGAATATCAATGACTTGATGGATATCTCGGTCAGTACTCTCGTGATCAAGAACGTTGAAGAAGTGCACTAGGGCAAGGTTGTATTTTCCTTGATAGAAATACACGTCACCCATTTTCTTGAGCACTTGCGCTAAGACAGGAGAGTTTTCAAAGTTATCATAAAAATCAGCAGCTTGAGAAAGGTGCTCTAGTGCTTTATCTAAGACTTGGCGCTCAAAGAACAACTGCGCAAGTAGGCGGTTTACTTTGGCCAAGCGTGAACTCAGGTTGCCTTCTACAGATTTCCAGTAGCCATACAATAATTCAGATAGTGCGTGGTTGTACTCTTTATGGGTTAGATAAAATTCACCAACTGCGATGTGATAATCGATGGTAACTTTTTCTGAGTAACGCTGATCGAGGTAGGTCTTCGCTTCTTGGTAGTACTTTTCCGCTTCATCGATCTTGTTATCGTAAGAGGCGATATCGGCTTTCAGCATGATCAAGCGGTAGGTGATGCCTTCCGTCAGACGTAAGGTTTTATTCACCGATTCTAGGTTTGTTTCAATATTGGCGAGATCTGCCTTTGCTTTGGCGGACTTTCTGTCACTTAGCCAAAGTAAGCGTACTTTTAGGATCTCGAGATCCAGTTTGAGGTACTCAAGCTTATAGGTTTTCGCGAGCTCAGAGGCTTTGTCGATGTGCTGAATCGCAATACGAATGTTACCAAGGTTGTACTCGGCTTTCGCTAAGATCTTGTAGGCATCGATGCTGCTGTTTGGCGTTCGAATCGAAGAGTCTGTCTCTTCGCGAGAAATCGCCGAAGGGCTTTTCTCGCGTTGATCAGAAAGGACACGAAGCGTTAGGTAGCTGTTGGCCATTTGTTTTGCTTGGCTCGGCTCGATCTCAACCAGGTTATTGGCTTCATTGAGCAGCGCCGATGAATAGACCGACGCATTAACCGATGTGCTTAAGCTTAAAATAAATAGGCTAACGACGTATAACCAACGCATTTCAATGTCCCTTTAAAGATGAGGTAGTTCCAATAAGTGTGTGTCTTGAGCCTATTATTGGCGAGCCATACGCTTGTTGTGGCTTGGTCTATCTTGCTCTGTTGAACGGTATGGGTTGATATCCAGACCACCACGACGCGTGTAACGTGCGAATACGGTGAGCTTCGATGGGCCACAGTATTTCATGATGTCAGTGAAGATACGTTCAACACATTGTTCGTGGAATTCGTTGTGCTCACGGAAAGAAACTAAATAGCGTAGCAGAGCTTCACGGTCAATTTGCTTACCTGAATATGCGATCTCAACGCTGCCCCAGTCCGGTTGGTTGGTGATCAAGCAGTTCGACTTCAATAGGTGGCTGTGCAGTGTTTCTTCCACTTCTTGTTCGCCAGCAGCGCCTTCAAGCAGTGATGCTTCAAAGTCATAGCTGGTGATTTGGATGTCTTGGTTGTCGATACAGTCACCTTCCATCGTTACGATAGGTTGGTTGGTGTAGTCGGTTACTGAGTTTACATTCACAATGACGGTTTCGCCTGCACATGCTGACAAATCTTGGGTCAGTCGCTCAGTTACTTGTTCCCAGTTTTCGAATTGAGTCTGGTTGTAGCTGTTTAGGTACAGCTTGAAAGATTTTGATTCAATTAAGTTTGGACTCGTTGCTGGGATGAAAACTTCACCCACGGCCACTTGTGGTAGGCCATTAGTGTTTAGCCACGAAAGTTCGTACATCGTCCAAATATCATGACCAACAAAAGGCAGTTCACCGTTTAGCGCAAGATCATCACGATTCAGGCTACGAGGTACTGGTTGCAATAAACTTGCATCGTATTGGTTAGAGTACTCAGTTTTTTGGCCTAGGGTTAAACCCGCTAGCTCTTTTGCGTCAGAATATTTGCTCATACTTTCGTTTCAAATTCGATTAGAATGGGGTCGATTTTACTGAATCCCCATTACCCTGTCATTAAGTCATCGCTTAATCGGCTCGGAAAGGGCTTGGATTCTATTTATTATTTTGTGTTTAGGAGATTTTCATGACTCAACGTGCTCAAGACGCACTACTTTCTTTTAGTCAGCGATACGTTGACGCTTGGCAACAGCAACACCAAAGCTTACCTCGCAATGAGGAGTTGGTGGATGTGGTATCGCCATGTGTAGAAGAAAAGAGCGGCGATGCCGTGTTATGGAAGCACTATCCACGTGAGCAATTCGCGGATTTCACCAACGTTGAAACCGGTATTGAGTTGACGCTGCACGAAGACATCAAAACCTTCTACGGCGCACAATTCAGCGCAGATATGAACGCGACTTTTGATGGTAACGAACTGACTCTGTTACAGATTTGGAGTGATGAAGACTTCGAATGCCTACAAGAAAACATCTTAGGCCACTTAGTGACTCAGCGTCGCTTAAAGTTAAAGCCTACGGTTTTCATCGCAGCGACTGACGCGGAGCTAGATGTTATCTCTATCTGTAATTTAACGGGCAACGTGATTTTAGAGCGCTTAGGCACCAAAAATCGAGATGTACTAGCCGAGACTTTGGCAGAATTTTTAGAAAAGCTACAACCAGCGGTATAAATAGATGTACGTACTAGAACTTCAATTTGAGTGTTTTGATAACACAACGGTAAGCGCTGTCGACAAGGCTGTTAATGGCTTAATGGATGCACTTCGTTATAACGGACAAGTGTTGGGTCGTGAGTTTCCTATCGTGATGGGCGACGGTGAGTTTTATGTTCGCGTTGTCTGCCCAGAGCAAGACAGCTTACATCCGCGTAACCATTCAGATTTCGTAAAAGTGTGTTTTGATCGCTTGTCTAACGCGAGCCTGCTTGCACCAAAAATGCGCTTGCTTGGTCGAGATCTTAACTCTGAAGAAGTGGCTGAAGACGAAGCGCCAAGCTGGCAGGTACTGTACACGACGTTCGTTCATACCTGTTCACCGCTACGTAGTGGCGATAGCTTGTTGCCGATTCCTCTGTACCGTAACCCGCCAACCTTCAATGGTGACCATAAAGCCGTGTTGAAATGGCAGACTGAATGGCAAGCCTGTGATGAAGTCCAAATGGGTGGGGGTTGTCGTGCTGAACACGCGACTCTGACTGAGATCAGTGATACTAAAAGTGTGTTGTTCAAACGAGGTTGGGGCTTAAGAGGACGCATTGAATATCTCACCAAGATCCCGACTTATTACTACTTGTACCGCGTGGGTGGTATCAGCTTAAAAGCAGAAAAAGAGCGTAAATGTCCGCAATGTGGTGGCGAATGGCTGCTAGATGCACCGATCCACGATATTTTCTATTTCAAGTGTGATGACTGCCGATTGGTGTCAAACATCTCTTGGGATCACCTTAAGTAGTCTTCTAGTGGTTATTTAAGCGCCATGCTTTAGATATCGGAGTGCTAACTTAGTGCTCTGATATTAACTCCCCCTTTAATATTATATACTTAGCATCTTGTATCATCCCCGATGCTGTGATTTCGTTACTTCTCTTAGCTCGATCTTTCTTACTCTATTATCGTTACCCATTTTCCTTTTAATACGCACAGAACGTGATATTCAGCTCTTTCTGTAGCTCCGATGTATTCATTTAAATAATCCAACGTCCATCAACTTTTAGTTACCTCAATAGTTAGCCTGATCACAATAATCAATCAGTTCTCTTTCAATTTATATTCTTCTCAATATAAATGGGATCGATCCCATGGGAATGTTCCCATTTTTGAATAATAACTTGATTCTAGATCTGAAAGGAATGGACGATGAAACTGTTACCTATTGCTGCTGCACTCTCTACTGCTTTACTTGCTCCTAATTTATACGCTGATGAAACCACACCATTAGAGTTCAATGGCTACATGCGCGGCGGCGTTGGCCTGAGTAATGAAGGTGGCTCAAACAGCAAGTGGGAGGTGAGTAAAGTTGGGCGACTCGGCAACGAGAATGACCTGTATGGCGAGTTTGGCTTTAAGAAAGAGGTGTATGCTGAGGACGACGTTTCATTTGTAGTTGATTCCATGTTGTCGTACTGGCAAGGCCAAGATGAGAACGCGGCGGATAAAAGCGTTGATGTAGTTCAGCTCAATGTTCAAGCGGTAGGGCTTTTTGAAGACAAGGACATTGGTATTTGGGCTGGTGAGCGCTACTACCAACGTCATGATGTACACATCGTTGATAACTACTACTGGGATGTGAGCGGTATTGGTGCAGGTGTTGAACACATCAATATGGGCCCAGGTAAATTATCGGTGGCTTTGATTCAAGATACAGTGACAGGCGATGTGTTTGATGGCAAAGAAACCACAGCCATGATTGCTGATATACGTTATGCGGGTATTCCATTGTGGAACAATGCGGATCTTGAGGTTGGTATTGATATGAACTTCGCCAATGAAAAGCAAGGTCAAACGGTCGATGCGGATGACAGCGTAATGCTAACGGCAAGCTTGAATCAAAATCTTTCAGGTGGCTTCAACAAAACTATTCTACAGGTTGCTAACTCTGGTTATGCCGAGCAGATGACGACTTTTGGGACAGGTAAAGGCATCGTTCGTGATGCCAACAACAATGACGCCGATGGCTTCCGATTGATTAACTGGGGCGTGCTTGCGATCGGTGAGAACATCGAGTTTGGCCACACTGTCCGTTATGCTGCTTCAACCGGTGTTGGCGCCAATAATAGTGATGATGACTCTTTCAGTGCGGTAATTCGTCCGCTTTATAAGTGGGACAAGCGCATGCGTACCATTCTTGAAATTGGTGGCTTTGTTGAAACTATCGATAACAAAGATGGTGCGGGTGGTAAATTTACAATCGCTCAAGCTTGGGTTCCACAAGTGGGTTTCTGGTCTCGTCCCGAGTTCCGTATCTTTGCCACTTACCTAAATGATGCTGAAAATGACAATGCTTTCGGTGAAGGTAAGAACAGTGAAATGAGTGTCGGTATGCAAGTGGAAGCTTGGTGGTAAGCCGAGCCTTTCTAACGAAATTCGGTACATAAAAACTGCCGTAAATAAAAAAGGGGCTGACGTTATGTCAGCCCCTTCGGGTATCTATACGATGCTGAAAAGTTTAGGTGATTACCAACCTTTAACTACGCCACCTTGGAAGATATCAGAAGCTGCGTTGTACACTTCTTCAGTTTGGTAAGCTTTAACGAAGTTCTGTACGTTTTCAGCGTTTAGGTTGTCTTCACGAGAAACGATTAGGTTTACGTAAGGAGAATCTTTGTCTTCAACGAATACGCCATCTTTTTGTGGAGTCAGGTTGATAGAGCTTGCGTAAGTTGTGTTGATGATAGAAAGCGCTACATCATCAAGAGAACGTGGCAGTTGTGCTGCGTCTAGTTCAACAATCGTTAGGTTTTTAGGGTTCTTAACGATGTCACGAACTGTTGCTAGAAGACCAGCACCTTCACGAAGCTCAAGAAGACCTTGTTGCTCAAGAAGCAGTAGAGAACGACCTAGGTTTGTTGGATCGTTTGGTACCGCAATACGAGCACCGTCTTGGATTTCGTCGACAGATTTCACTTCTTTAGAGTAACCAGCGATAGGGTAAACAAACGTGTTACCAGCGATAGTCAGTTTGTAACCACGGTCAGCCACTTGCTGATCTAGGTACGGTGCGTGTTGGAATGCATTGATGTCGATAGAGCCATCATCCAGTGCCGCGTTTGGCGTTACGTAATCCGTAAAAGTAACCAGTTCAACGTCTAGGCCGTACTGCTCTTTTGCTACTTTCGCTGCAACTTCAGCAACCTGCGCTTCAGCACCTGCCATTACGCCAACTTTTACTTTAGAAGTATCAACTTCTTTATCACCACAACCTGCTAGTACTAGCGCTGATGCCGCTGCTGCGATAGTAAGTAAACCTTTAAGGCTAAATTTCATAATAATCTCCTTTTAATAAATCTATTTAATTTGGTTCAGACGACTCTTGTCTTAGAGAGTTTGCGTTTTAGCGCTGAGTCTTTATCTGTGGTCAACGCGGCGAACTAAGGAATCACCGATTGATTGAATAATTTGTACAAGCACAATCAACATCACTACCGTTACAGCCATGATGGTCACATCGTAACGGTGGAATCCGTAACGAATCGCGACATCACCTAGACCACCGCCACCAACCGTGCCCGCCATTGCTGAGTAGCTCACAAGTGTCACTAGCGTAATCGTTACTGAGTTGATAATAGTCGGTAGTGCTTCAGGAAGCAGAACCTTATTGATGATTTGTGTTGGTGTTGCGCCCATTGATTGAGCCGCTTCTACTAGACCTGTTGGTACTTCAAGTAGTGCACTTTCGATAAGTCGAGCCACAAATGGGATAGCACCAATCGTCAATGGAACAATCGCTGCTGTTGTGCCTATGAAGGTACCAATCAGCATCTTAGTTAGTGGGATAATCGCAACCATCAACACTAAGAAAGGCACTGAACGACCCACGTTCACAATCGCACCTAGAATCTTGTTTACTTTGGTGTTCTCTAACAGGCCACCTTTTTTAGTCGTGTGTAGAATCACGCCTAATGGAATACCGACAGCAAAGCCAACAATGCCCGCAACTGCAACCATGTAAAGCGTCTCGCCGGTTGCACCTAATAGAAGATTACCGTTAAGGCTGATCCAGTCAGCAATCTCGTTGAAACTAAAGGACATAACCAAGCACCTCTACTTTTACATTGTTGTCGCGTAGGAATTGGATAGCAGCATTATCATCTGCTTCATTACCGAACAGTTCAGCAACCATCATGCCGAACTTCACGCCGCCGGCGTAATCAAGGTCAGAGCTTAGGATGCTGACATCGATATTGAATTTGCGTGCAATCTGAGTCATCAGCGGAGCATCAACCGTTGCGCCCGTAAACTCAAGACGTACCAACGGGTAACTGCTGTTTACGCGAGTCTCTTGCAGGCGTGCTTGGTAATCTTCAGGGATCGTCAGATCCAACGTTGAACGAATGAATTGATGCGCTAGTTCAGTTTTAGGGTGAGCAAAGATGTCACCAACTGTGCCTTTCTCTACCAATTCACCACCGCCAATGATCGCCACTTCGTGACAAATGCTTTTCACTACATCCATCTCGTGCGTAATAAGCAGGATAGTGATGTTCAGCTTGCGGTTGATTTCACGCAGTAGCTCAAGAATCGATTGAGTGGTCGCAGGGTCCAATGCGCTGGTCGCTTCGTCACACAGCAGTACTTTCGGATCAGAGGCCAGTGCACGAGCAATCGCAACACGCTGCTTTTGACCGCCACTTAGGTTTGCCGGGTAGGTGTCTCGCTTATCCGCTAAGCCAACGAGTTCAAGTAACTCACTCACTTTTGCTTCAATAATCGCTTTATCTTTACCAGCAAGTTCTAAAGGCAGTGCTACATTGTTAAATACAGTACGAGAAGACAGCAGGTTGAAGTGCTGGAATATCATGCCGATGTTACGGCGCGCTTCGCTAAGTTCTGATTTGCTGAGTTTTGTTAGGTCGATACCGTCAACAATCACTTCACCAGAGGTCGGTGCTTCCAACATATTTACACAGCGGATTAGGGTACTTTTGCCTGCACCTGAAGAGCCGATGACTCCAAAGATTTGACCTTGAGGAATGTGGAGGTTGATATCAATTAAGGCATTGATTTCTTTAGTACCTTGATAAAAAACCTTGTTGACTTGATTCACTTTAATCATAGAGAAACCCGTGCAGGTAGAACAGAATAATATGTCGATAGCTCGCTCGATTTACAGACGATGCTATGGTGTTCTATGATCTAAGTCAATAGATATTTTTACGTCTAGACGGCTAAACGTCGATTGTATGGCTAAGCTAGAAACAATTCGTTAACGAACGCAAAACTAAATAGATAGTGATGAAGCAAATAAAGCGTGTAATAATTAATGATTAATAGAGAGTTGATAGAGAACAAAATTTTGTCTAAACCTGCTGTTTTTTTAGATCGTGATGGTGTGATTAACGTTGACCACGGCTACGTACATGATGAGCATGACTTTGAATACATTGACGGTGTGTTTGAAGCGGCGAAAGCGTTTAAAGATATGGGCTATTTATTGGTGCTAGTGACTAACCAGTCAGGCATTGCTCGCGGCATGTTTAGTGAAGACCGTTTTCTTTCTTTAACGCAGTGGATGGATTGGAACTTTGTTGATAACGGCGTTGAGCTTGATGGCATCTATTACTGCCCGCACCACGCTGAACACGGTATTGGTGACTACAAGCAAGATTGTGAATGTCGTAAACCAAAGCCAGGTATGTTCATTTCTGCTCGTGACTTTCTGAAGATTGATATGGCTAACTCGGTCATGATCGGCGATAAAGCTGAAGACATGATGGCTGCAGAAGCAGCAGGCGTTGGTACTAAAGTCTTAGTAAGAACAGGCAAACCAATCACTGAAAAAGGTGAAGCCTTGGCGAGCGTTGTGCTTGATAGCATTAAAGACGTGCCAGCTTTCTTAAAAGGTTAAGACACTAAGTCTCCTTCACTTAGATATAAGTGTTGTTCACTATATAAAGATGAGGAACGCAGTATGAAAGCATTGTTGATAGCATCTCTATGTACGGTAGCGTTATTCGGGTGTTCTAAATCCGCAGCGCCTGATGGTGCAGTATCGGACGATCAATTCGTGACTTATCAATGTGAGTCTGACGCTTCATTTAAGGTCGCTTACCTTGGTAATGAAAAAGCGGTATTACGTTTGCCAGAGAATGAATATCGCCTAACTCAAATATCGGCAGGTTCAGGAACGAAGTACATCTTAGATGATGGAACCTCTGAACTGATCAATAGCGTCACTTTACGCACTAAAGGTGACAACGCGCGTCTAGAACTTGGTCGTGTCGTCTATAAAAATTGCCGAAAGTAAGTCATAGTTAACTTCTAGGATTTACAAACAGTTAAGTGAGGGGGTATGCCCTCACTTTTTCTTCTCTTCCCTTTAACGTTAGACTTTTTATGAGCAAAAAACTCACTATTCTCGATATTGCTAAGCTGTCCGGTGTTGGTAAGTCAACCGTATCTCGCGTTCTGACCAATGATCCAAAAGTGAAACCTGAAACCCGAGAAAGGGTGGAAAGAGTAATTCAAGAATCTGGGTACACGCCTTCAAAGTCTGCGCAGTCGATGCGTGGTGGCAGTCAAAAAGTCATCGGTGTCATCATTTCTCGTCTGGATTCCCCTTCTGAAAACAAAGCAGTTAGCACTATGTTGGCTGAGTTGTATCGAGCGAATTACGATGTCGTGATCATGGAAAGCCAGCTAGATAGAGAAAAAGCCAATGAGCACCTTCAGGTTCTCAAGCGCCGCAATGTAGACGGCATAATCGTGTTTGGTTTTACTGATTGCGATATTCCTGCGATTGAAGCTTGGGAACACAAAGCGGTGGTTATTGCTCTGGATACCGAGAACGTGACGTCGATTAACTATGATAACCAACAGGTGATCAATAGTGCGTTAGCGCATCTGTCGGATCAGGGGATCTCTGAGGTTGGCTTCATCGGGGTTGATCCTAGCGACAAATCAACCGGTGAACTGCGTCTTAAGGCTTATCTCGATTGGTGTGAAAACACAGGTTCGGTGGCAAACTATCGCACTGGTCAACTTCATCACGAAAGTGCTTATCAGCTGGTGGATGAGGTACTAACACCTAACACCCAAGCTATAGTCTGTGCTAGTGACACATTGGCTCTCGGTGTGATCAAACGTCTGCAAGAGCGACAACGTGAAGATGTGGTCGTCACCGGCGTTGGTGGTAATGATCTTCTCTCTTTCTTGTTCCCTCGAGTATTTAGCATTGATCCTGGGTATCAATCTGCAGGTAAATTGGCCGCTAATCTATTGATCTCTCAGCTTTTAGGCAATTCAGAGATCTCTCATCACACTCAATCTCCGATTCTATAATCCACTCAATTAAGCGAAATTGAACCGCTTAGATTAAAATTAGAGTGTGATCTCTTTCAATTAATGGGACTGTTCCCATTTTAATTTATCATTCATGTGGGCATTATAATAACCGTATTTGGGAATGTTCCCATAAATCTAAATCTGAGTGGTTATAGCTACATGGTTTAGATGAGTAATTGAATGAAACCAGGGTGGGGTAGTATGAGTAAGATAGCGAAGCAAGACGTTGCGCGTCTTATCGAGTTAGTCGGTGGCAAAGAGAATATTGCGAGTGTCAGCCATTGTCTAACTCGACTGCGTTTTGTATTGAACGATACGGAACAAGCGAACAAAGCAGAATTAGAGAAGCTTAAACTGGTAAAAGGCTGCTTTACTAACGCAGGTCAATTCCAAGTCGTGATTGGCACCGAGGTTGATGAGGTGTACGCACTTTTGATTGAGCAAACTGGTAAAGATACATCATCAAAAGATGAGGCGAAGTTGGCTGCTCGTCAAAATATGAACTTCCTTGAGCGTGGTATATCCCATTTAGCCGAAATTTTCGTACCACTGTTGCCTGCCATCATTACTGGCGGTTTGATTCTTGGTTTCCGTAATGTGATTGGCGACATTCGCATGTTCGACGGCAAAACCCTAGTTGAAATCAGTCAATTCTGGGCAACGGTTCACTCTTTCTTATGGTTGATCGGCGAAGCTATTTTCTTCTTCCTTCCGGTTGGTGTGTGTTGGGCAACTGTTAAGAAGCTCGGCGGAACCCCTATTTTAGGCATCACGCTCGGTGTGACCTTGGTTTCCCCGCAATTGATGAACGCTTACATGATAGGTAAATCGGTACCTGAAGAGTGGGACTTTGGCTTGTTCGTGATAGAGAAAGTTGGTTATCAGGCTCAGGTGATCCCTGCGATGTTAGCGGGTGTGGCTCTGGCCTTCATCGAGACCAACCTTAAGCGTATTGTTCCTTCTTACCTGTACCTTGTTGTCGTGCCGTTCGTATCGATTATTTTGTCTGTGATTTTAGCGCACGCTTTCATTGGCCCATTTGGCCGTATGTTAGGCGATGGCGTGGCATTCGCGGCTAAAGCGGCAATGACGGGTGACTTTGCGATTCTTGGTTCAGTAGTCTTTGGCTTCCTATACGCACCTTTGGTTATTACAGGTATTCACCACACAACCAATGCCGTCGACCTACAACTGATGCAAGACTTAGGCGGCACACCAATCTGGCCTTTGATTGCGCTATCAAATATTGCACAAGCTTCAGCGGTTGTTGGCATCATCATCTTAAGCAAACGCGAAGGCGAACGAGATATCTCGGTTCCAGCTGCAATCTCTGCTTACTTAGGTGTAACAGAGCCAGCGATGTACGGCATCAACCTTAAATACAAATTCCCAATGCTGAGCGCAATGATCGGCAGTGCCGCAGCGGCTGCAATCTGTGGTAGTGCAGGTGTGATGGCGAATGGTATCGGTGTCGGTGGCTTGCCGGGCATCCTATCGATTCAACCTCAATATTGGTCGATTTACCTAGTTGCAATGCTGGTGGCGATTGTATTACCCGTCACGTTAACACTGTTCTTCTATAAACGAGCACAGATGAAAGGCGAGCTAGAAACCGCCAACGCGTAATGCATTAAATCAGCGATGACTCCAAAGTGAGTCATCGCTTTTTCTCTTAGTTATAGCTTTTTCTTTTAGTTATAACGGCTATTCGACCATGATTTGCATGGTGATTTTTATTTTATATTTTCTGGTAAGTGAGTGTTAGAGATGGCGATGACTGAACATGATGAAAGTTGGTGGAAAACCGCAACCATCTATCAAATCTACCCAAAGAGCTTTTGTGACAGTGGCAGTAAAGGTACTGGCGATATCAAAGGGATCATTTCAAAACTGGATTATCTTAAACACTTGAGTGTGGATGCCATTTGGTTAACCCCAGTTTACGCATCCCCAATGATCGATAACGGCTACGATATTTCAGATTACTACGCGATTAACCCGCAATTCGGCACCATGGAAGATTTCGACCTATTGCTGGCTGAAGCGCACCAACGTGGTATTCGTATCGTGATGGATATCGTGGTAAACCACACCTCAACAGAACATGCGTGGTTTCAGTCAGCATTGGGTGATAAAAACAGCCCATACCGCGACTACTACATATGGAAAGATCCTGTAAACGGCCAAGCACCAACCAACTGGCAGTCTAAGTTCGGTGGTAATGCATGGGAAATGGATGAAGCGACGGGTCAGTATTTCCTACACCTATTCGCGAAAGAGCAAGCCGACCTTAACTGGGAGACCCCGGTTGTACGCGAAGAAGTGAAAGACGTCATTAGCTTCTGGGCTGAGAAGGGCGTTGATGGTTTCCGCTTGGACGTGATCAACCTGATTTCGAAACAGCAAGACTTCCCCAATGATGATATCGGTGATGGTCGTCGTTTTTACACTGATGGCCCACGAGTGCACGAATACCTGAAAGAGATCAGCGAAGCGGTATTCCAGAAATACGGCAGCGTGACAGTAGGCGAGATGTCTTCAACGACACTCGAGCATTGCCAACAGTACTCAAACATTGATAACAGCGAGTTATCGATGGTGTTTAACTTCCACCACCTTAAGGTGGATTACACCAATGGTGAGAAGTGGACTAATGCGCCGTTTGATTTCTTGCAGCTCAAGTCGATCTTCAATCATTGGCAAACGGGTTTGAACGGCAAGGGCTGGGGCGCATTGTTTTGGTGTAACCACGACCAACCGCGAGTCGTGAGCCGCTTAGGTGATGATCAGCAATATCGTGTTGAGTCGGCCAAGATGTTGGCTGCGTCTGTCCACATGATGCAAGGCACGCCTTATATCTATCAAGGTGAAGAGATTGGCATGACCAACCCAGGTTACACCGAGATCAGCCAATATCGTGATGTTGAGAGCACCAATATGTATGACATCATGGTTAACCGTGATGGTGTGGCTCATCAAGATATGATGGCGATTCTGGCGCAGAAATCTCGTGATAACTCTCGCACGCCGATGCAGTGGAACAGCGAAGCGCATGCAGGCTTCTCACAAGCTCAGCCGTGGCTAGATGTTGCAAATAACTATACTGAGATCAATGCTGAGCAAGCGCTGGAAGACAAAGACTCTGTTTTTTACTTCTACAAGAGCTTGATTGAGTTACGTAAAGAAGTGCCAGTGATTACTCATGGTAGCTACAAAGACTTGTTGCCTGAGCACCCATCGGTATTTGCGTATTCTCGCGAGACTGATGATCAGACTTTGTTGTGTGTTAATAACTATTATGGTGAAGAGGCTGAATGCGTTTTACCTGAACGTTTTGAGATGGCAAAGGCTAAGAGCTTGTTGTCTAATTATCAAGTGAGCGAGAGTTTAGTGGCGTCTCATCATCAAGTTTTGCAACCTTACGAGACTCGTATTCTTTTGATCGAAGGTTAGCCTTGTTTTTATTTCAATCGGCTTGATTCTCTTCCCCTTAAAGGATTCGGCTGTTAAAAGGCTTTGGAGTGCTCCCCAAAGCCTTTTTTATTGTTTGCGGTTAGCTCGCGGTTAAGCTTATGTTTAGTGAATCTAAGTCAAGGCTAGCTAATTGAGGTCAGTATCGCTGCTGATTCTTCAATAGTAGATTGTTCTACAGACATCAATTCAATCTGTTCAATTAAGCCGATGCTTGGGTTGAACCAGCGCTCTGATGATGTGCCAAATTCTGCGGAATCCATGCCTTCACAGCTTATGTAGTAGGTGTTTTTCTCTGTTAGATTCGCAGCTTCAATTGATTTTTCTGAGATAGTGAAGCTCTTACGTACGCCTGTTTCGCCAATTTTTCGTTGCCAGGTAACTTGGCATGAAGTATCAATCGGCAAATTTTTCACCCATAGATGCTCTTCAAAGTCGTCTAATATATTTTTGACATCTGCACCATTTAGAGTCATTAGTCGTGAGGTGGTTTCTTCACTGATATCGAGGTTAGGGTTACTTTCTTTCACATCGGCGCCATTCAAACGAAAAAGTGGACTGCTGTGCATAACTGTTGTGATAAATAGGCTATCAATAAAGTAAGCTTTTGTTATTTCATGTAGTCCTTGGCCGGAGCCCACAAAATAGATAGTGCTATCCTTGTGGGTTTCCTCACTATCAGATATGAGTTCCTCGGTAACATAAAACTCTGTAATACCGTAATTGATGAGGTCATTGATAACTTGAACGACCGTTTCATTGCCGGTCTCTTCTTCTAACCCTGCAATAATGAGTTCACCGCTTAAAGGAGTGAAGTTCATTGTCATCACGCCTTCAGTTTGACCATCTTTGGTAAATGAGTAGCCCAATGTTGTTTCTGGTTTCGGGGAAAATGCAGAGCTTGCAATCGGGTAATCAACCTGATTGCTTGGCCCTTTGTTGCCACCTGTTGAACCAGAAGAAGAGCCACCTCCACCGCCACAACCATAGAGAGCAAAGAGAGAGGTCGCTAGCAGCGTCATTGTTTTCTTCATGTTTAATATTCCTAAAGTTGGAAGCCCTTGGTGGGCCCGATGTTTTTAGGAATGCTATTGTTTGAGGAGTAAATAGGGCAAAAAACGAAGTCACATAAGATCTTAATTTATATTTAAGTTGTTTATTTGAAAGGGTTTTTTATTGTCATTTGAAAACTGCTGCCCGACAGCGGTGCAGTAGTTAAGCATTAAGTTTTCCCATTGCTTTATGATCAGAGGCTCTTTAACGCTTAGCTTTAAGCTCTTCCAAGGTTGTAGGCAGGTCGATTTGGATTCCGGTTTAGATAGTCGAGCAAACAACTCTTCAGAAGGAACTACTCGTAATAACGCGACTAAGGATTCCATGTAGTTGAGGCGAAACTTATCCATGTCCCCTTGCTTGTAAGCAATATGAGAAACCATCATATACACCAGTGCGTTCTCGATGGTCGAATTGCCCGCCGTGTTGGTCAGAAATTCCTTCGCGGTTTGCAGGTCTCTTAACTTGAAGTGAATAATCCCAAGCCAGAGTTTTAGTTCGTCGGGAATCAACTTAAAACGCGTTTGCACCAGGCTAGTGAAGCTAATAAGGCGCTGGTGGTCGGTCTCAAACAGTGCCAGTTGTCGAGCGAGCAAGGTTGAAGTCATCACGTTGAGTGGAATGCTATCAAGTTTCAGCGTTTCCCCGTTTAGCAATCGGCTCAGCTCTTTATCACTGACAGACCACTCAGGTGATAGTGGAGCAGGTAAAGCGAAGTAGTTCGCTAGCTCTCTATTTATTTCCATCAAGTCTTCACTGAGGTTATCTATCTCTATTGAGTAGACACCGCGGAAAGCAAGTTTGCCTGAGCTTGGGTAAATAAGGCTGACTTTAGCCGCAAGGCGTGTATCGACTTCCTGATCCTTTAATTGAATATTGAGCAGGTAATCACTGGTGCGCATGTTTTTGGCACCCGGAAAGAAGGGCGTGCTGTCTATTGGGTCTACGAAGTAACTAGGTGCATCTTGATTCGCTAAGTCGGTATAAGCGTATTCAATTTGTTGTTGAAGTAGTAGCGCTTTAACGGCTTTGCGATACGTTCTCGCATTGTCTCCAATGGCATCGATACGGTTTAGCAGTAGCTCGACCTTAGGAATTAGCCTCTGTGTGCGTTCAAGCTCTGAGGCTTGGTTTGAAGAGTGCCAAAACATATAGCCTAAAGTCGCAGTGCTTATCAGCAGCACAACAGAGAGTGACAGTAACAAAAGATTAAACGGTGATGTCTTTTTACTTGGTTGAGGCTGTTCGGTTACCTCAAGAGGTTGGGGCTGTGCATTGGCCAAGCTCACAGAGCTAGGGTTAAGGAAGTAGCCCTTGCGCGGATAAGTCACCAGTATTTTGGTTGCGTCGCTATCTGGCAGGTGTTTTTGAAGTACTGAACGTAAGGTACTGATTCGGTTTGTCAGAACATTTTTGGAAATGAAGTTACTTTGCCATACAGATTCAATGATGTGCTCGGCAGCGAGCGGCTGACCAACGCTGGTAAGAAGTAACTCTAATAGCTCGATAGAACGAGGTTCTAAATCGATGACCTGCTTGTCGCAGCTTAAGACTCGTGTGTTGGTGTTGAATTCCAAGCCTTCAATATAAATAGAGGCTTGTTGGTCTTTGGCGCTAGAGAGGTAATCTTGCATAGAAAAGGCGACGGTTTATAAAACTTAAATACTAGCTGTTTTTATTATTAAAAACAGCTAGTAATTCATAGGGTGATTGGTATTAAGACGCGTAGTTCACGGAATAACGAGTCGGCTTGTGATTCATTGCTAATACAATGTTCAACACTGCAGTGCCCAATACAGAAACGGCAATTACCCAAGGCGATACAAAGAAGAATGATGCAAATAGAATACAGGCATCAATGGCCATTTGGGTTTTTCCTACTGAGATACCGTAGCGATCTTGAATGAACAGACACAATACGTTGAAACCACCCAGGCTTGAGCGGTGACGGAATAGGATTAGCATACCTAAGCCCATTAACAAGCCGCCGGCAACAGCACAATAGATCTCGTTATGAACTTCTAGCGAGATAACTAAGTATAAATGATCGGCAAACACAGACACTAAAGCACCAGAAATCGCGCTGCTAATAGCAAAGCTGCGGCCAAATCGTTTCCAGGCCAATAAGTAGAATGGACAATTGGCAACAAAGTACAAAATACCAAAGGTTACAGGCAAGAATTGACTCAAAAGCAGAGCCAAGCCAGTAGTACCACCGGTAAGCAGGTTCGCTGACTGTAAAAAGAAGACGCCTAACGCCACTAAAAACGTGCCAGTGAGAATCGCTACCCAATCTTCTTTACGTGAGTGTTTTTCCATCGTTTTTATAATTACCTAACCAATAAAGGCGTGCATAGTAGAGAAAAACCTTAGCTTTCGGTAGCTTGAGGTGCAAAATTAAGGTAAACCTATGTAATCTGCGTTTTACAGGGTGTAAAGCGTAAAATTGACAGTAAGCGTCATCTTTGGTTGGATAAGCTTAATAACCATGATGAATCTTATTTGTGATTATGAAAAAACTGCATGATAAAATTGCAATTAGCTCTTTATGACCTAGATCAAATTATGTAGAATGCGTTACATCAAAACGGTGACGGAAACGTTTGCTTTCGGTCGTTGTGTGGTTTTTTTGAAACTTTCAGTACAATCTGAGTCAGGAGATACAGATGCTTAAGCGTGACATGAACATTGCTGATTACGATGCGGACCTATTCGCAGCTATCCAAGAAGAAACTCTTCGTCAGGAAGAGCACATCGAACTTATCGCTTCAGAAAACTACACAAGCCCACGTGTAATGGAAGCTCAAGGTTCTCAGCTTACAAACAAATACGCTGAAGGTTACCCAGGCAAGCGTTACTACGGTGGTTGTGAGTACGTAGATAAAGTTGAAACTCTAGCAATCGAACGTGCATGTGAACTGTTTGGCGCTCAATACGCAAACGTACAACCTCACTCAGGTTCTCAAGCAAACAACGCTGTATACATGGCGCTACTGAATGCTGGCGATACGGTTCTTGGTATGAGCCTAGCGCACGGTGGTCACCTAACTCACGGTTCTCCAGTGAACTTCTCTGGTAAGCTTTACAACATCATCCCTTACGGTATCGATGAAGCAGGTCAAATCGATTACGAAGAGATGGAAGCGCTAGCTATCGAGCACAAGCCTAAGATGATCATCGGCGGTTTCTCAGCTTACTCTCAAGTTTGTGATTGGAAGCGCATGCGTGAAATCGCTGATAAAGTAGGCGCTTACTTCTTCGTAGATATGGCTCACGTTGCTGGTCTAATCGCTGCAGGCGTTTACCCGAACCCAGTTCCACACGCTCACGTTGTAACAACGACAACACACAAGACGCTTGCTGGTCCTCGTGGTGGTCTTATCCTTTCTAACGAAGGCGAAGATCTTTACAAGAAGCTAAACTCAGCAGTATTCCCAGGCGGCCAAGGTGGTCCTCTAATGCACGTTATCGCTGGTAAAGCAGTAGCGTTCAAAGAAGCTCTAGAGCCAGAATTCAAAGAATACCAAGCTCGCGTAGTTGCTAACGCAAAAGCAATGGTTGCTGAATTCCTTGCACGCGGTTACAACATCGTTTCAGGTTCTACAGAGAACCACCTGTTCCTAGTTGACCTAATCGACAAAGACATCACAGGTAAAGAAGCAGATGCAGCACTAGGTGCAGCGAACATCACAGTGAACAAGAACTCTGTACCAAACGATCCACGTAGCCCGTTCGTTACTTCAGGTATCCGTATCGGTTCTCCTTCTATCACTCGTCGCGGTTTCTCAGAAGCAGACGCGAAAGAGCTAGCAGGTTGGATCTGTGACATCCTAGATAACATGGGTGATGAGTCTGTTATCGAAGCAACAAAAGCAAAAGTATTAGAAATCTGTAAGCGTCTACCTGTTTACGCTTAATTTTTCTGCGTAGTAATTTGAATTTCGTCGTCGAGCATGCTCACTTACATCCGTAAGCTCCGCGTGCTCTCCTAGAATTTCAAACAACTACTTTGAAAAACACTTTTAAAGGGGCTCATTGAGTCCCTTTTTTATTGGTATAGAAATGCTTAGAGAGTGAACGAATTTCTGTGTCGCACATACTCATTTGCTAGCGCAAACTCCGTGTGAGCTCCTTGAACTTCGTTCATCTACTTTGAAAAAGAGTTTAAAGGTCCCTTTTGGGGCCTTTTTTGTATCTGTGGGTATGGAGTTGGGTTATCTGAGAATACAGAAAGGCTGATACTAAAAAGGGCTGATGCTTGCACATCAACCCTTTGTTGTTTGCTGGTCTCAATTTTACTTTTTGATGCTCAGTAAAGTGCCTGACTTACACTTGAACGAGTAGTAGCTGCGGCTTTCATTGAATTTGCCTAAGCCTTCGCCATCGCAGTAGTCGATGTTGATATCACGCATTACTTCTAGCGTATCTTCGCTGTTCAAAGCGAATTTAGAACCATCAGAACAGACGATACGAATTCGCTCATCATGGCTTACTGAGTAGATATCGACTTCGGTATTACACAGTTCAAAAGAGGCTTCACGAAAGTTATCTTGCTGAGTATTTGAAGAGCACCCTGCGGTGAGTGCGGCTGTGATAACGGCTAATAGTCCGAGTCTTTTCATTGTTAGTCCTTCGATATCATCCAACTTAGTGATGAGTTTTATATGCTGTTCTGGGTAGCCTATACAACAACACGCTTTGGTTCAAGGATCGCAGGTTGACTCTAGGATATAAAAGTATAGGCGCAAACAGATAATTTATAATAGGTTTATTGATCTTTGGCCTATTATGCACCCTTCTTCCGGCCAAAAAATAAAAAGACCAACACTAAGGTTGGCCTCTCAAAATCAAGCTTGTTCTAAATGACTATCTAAACTGTTTGGCTTCTGGAAGGAACTCAAAGCCAGCAGACGCAAGTTTCGCGATTAATGCTGCTTTGTCGATCTCGTAGAAGTTGACCACTCGATCCAAATCACCGCCGAAGTCATCACGCAGTTTCATGTTGACGATGCTCATCAACATCACAGGATCCATTTTTTCAAAGTTAGCGAGGTTCATATTAGTCCTCGAAATCTGAAATCAGTAAGTTAGCTGCGGCAAATGCTGCACGCTCACGCGCTTCTTTAGGAAGAGATTCATCTGCAGCAAGGTCATTCAATGTTTTTACCGCGCAGGTGATCGCTTTAGGGATATAGCCTTGGTCGCCACTGCCAATTTGAGAATACAGTTCACGCACCAAATCACAACAATCGTATACTTTCATTTTTATACCTAACCAAATGATAACTGATCTCAATATACACATAGAGATAAGCAAAAACAAAGTGGATCTGATTAAGTTCAGAGTTAGTTTGTTCTTGCTCAATATCTCATTCTGTTGATGCTCAACGTATCACTTTGCTAGCTTGCTTATTAGCCGGATATTGACTGCTTAACCAGAGATTTGCTGTTCAAGTTGATAAGTAACTTCATCATCAAGGTTGAGTTGCTTGGCTAACTCTTTGAGGTAAGCCTTCTCCATGAAGTTCTGCTCATCCGCTACAATCAAAGACGCTAAGTAGATCTCACTCGCTTGTTGAGGTGAGGTCGCGAGCTGAGCAATTTCACTTGGATCGAGTGGCTTGTGCAATTCTTCAGACACCAATTTAGTCAGTTGATAATCGGCACCCATGTTTTCGACGGCTTGCTCAATCTTGGCCATCTCTTCTTCATCAACATGACCATCCGCTTTGGATGCTGCAATCACCGATCTGAGAATCAGCACGCTGTGGTTTGCATCATTTTCATCAAACTTAGCCTGTTCGACATTGGGAGTCTGGCCTTGTTTGGACTGGTAGTCGTTGTAGACTTTATAAGCCAAAGCGCCCAGTGCTGCTGCGCCACCAATGCCAGCGGCTTTCTTACCCATTTTCTTGGTCTTCTTAGAGCCCATTAACGCCCCTAACAGTCCACCACCAACTGCGCCTGCACCGAAGGCGCCAAGTGTGCTCTTGTTGATACCCTTGCCATTGCTGCTACTGTCTTGAGATAGGTTGCTTAAACTCGAAGATCCTTGGGAAAACTTCTGAGTACCTTGTTTAACGAGATCTGACTTAAGTGCTTGGTTAAGTAAGCTTTTGATATCCATCGATACCTCCAATAGTGAGCATGTCTAAAAAGTTGATGACACCAATATACGGACTGTTAGATGAACAGAGGATTAACTGACATTTCTTTACGTTAGGTGATTAATAGCAGGAACAAAAAAGGCTACCTAATGGCAGCCTTTCAATGTTTATCTAGTCAGTAATCGGATTACTAAGCTAGTTGAGCTTTAAGGTGCTCGATAACCGTGTCCATTGCGATAGCTTCTTTATCACCAGTACGACGGTTTTTGTATTCGAAGTTACCTTCGTCCATGCTGCGATCACCGATAACGATAGTGTGAGGAATACCCACAAGCTCGATATCTTTAAACATAACACCAGGGCGCTCTTTACGGTCATCAAATAGTACTTCGATACCCATAGCCGTTAATTCAGCGTATAGCTTCTCAGCTGCTTCTTTAACGCGCTCAGATTTGTGCATGTTCATTGGTACGATAGCAACTTGGAACGGCGCTAGTGCGTCTGGCCAAGTGATACCGAATTTATCGTGGTTTTGCTCGATAGCAGATGCAACAACACGTGAAACACCGATACCGTAACAACCCATTTCTAGGATTACGCTCTTACCATCAGGACCAAGCACGTTACAGTTCATTGCTTTAGAGTAAGTATTACCTAGTTGGAAGATGTGACCAACTTCGATACCACGCTTAAGTTGGATAGTACCTTGACCACATGGGCTAAGGTCGCCTTCAACTACGTTACGTAGGTCTTCAACCTGAGCAAGCTCTACGTCACGACCCCAGTTAATACCGAAGTAGTGCTTACCGTCTACGTTTGCACCAGCGCCAAAGTCGCTCATTACAGCAACAGAGCGGTCAACGATGAATGGCAGCTCTAGGCCAACAGGGCCAAGTGAACCAGGACCTGCACCAACAAGAGCACGGATTTCTTCTTCAGAAGCCATCTCTAGTGGAGAAGCAACCTGTGGAAGGTTTTCTGCTTTCACTTCGTTAAGCTCGTGGTCACCACGGATGACTAGAGCAATGATATCTGCTTCTACTTCATCAGATGCTTTAACGAATAGAGTCTTAACTGTCTTCTCGATTGCTAGACCGTGTTGCTCTACCAATTCTGCGATAGTTTTCGCGTTTGGTGTATCAACCAGTTTCATCTCTTGAGTTGGTGCTGCAGCATCTTCAGTAGGAGCGAGTGCTTCTGCTTTTTCGATGTTTGCTGCGTAATCTGACTCAGTTGAGAATGCGATTAGGTCTTCGCCGCTTTCAGCAAGAACGTGGAACTCTTGAGAGCCGCTGCCGCCGATTGCGCCAGAGTCAGCTAATACTGGACGGTATTCAAGGCCCATGCGGTCGAATGCTTTACAGTAAGCATCGTGCATCGCTTGGTAAGACTTTTCTAAGCCTTCTTTGTCGATATCAAAGCTGTACGCATCCATCATAGAGAATTCACGTGCACGCATTACGCCAAAGCGAGGGCGGCGCTCATCACGGAATTTAGTCTGGATTTGGTACAGGTTTAGAGGTAGCTGTTTGTAAGAGCTGATCTCGTTACGTACTAGGCTCGTTACTACTTCTTCAGCTGTTGGGCTGAGAACGAACGGACGAGAGTGACGGTCTGTGAAACGAAGTAGCTCAGGGCCCATCTTTTCAGAACGGCCAGTCTCTTCCCAAAGCTCAAACGGTTGAACTACGGGCATCAAGATTTCAACGGCACCTGCATTATCGATCTCTTGGCGAACGATATTTTCGACTTTACGCAGTACACGTAGACCAGTAGGTAGCCAAGTATATAAACCTGAAGCTAGCTTACGGATCATACCTGCACGTAGCATCAGCTGGTGGCTGATAACTTCTGCGTCGTTTGGAGTCTCTTTCAAAGTAGAAAGAAGGTAGTTACTGGTACGCATTCTATGGTATCCGTTTCATCATTGATAAAAGAAAACTTGCTGTGGTTAGTGACTACAGCAAATCTGATATAGCCGCATATAATATCAGCCTATTTGAGATCTCAAAAGCGCTCAATGTCAGTTACATTGATGAAAAGCGTTTCAACAACGAATTTTACGTTAAGATCGAACAAATTTACCGCATATTCCTTGTTGTCTGGTTTGCCTTTCTTATAGGCCGGACGTGGATCTTGGCCAAGCACTTCTTTGATCACCTGAATGATATGACGGGCTTGTGGATGGTTTGCTAGTTTACTTTGTGCTTGCTGAGAAAAGCTAACTTCTAGCACCTCTGGCTCTTCGGCGGCAAACCCTCCGAATGCATCTGGAATCGAATCCGAGTAGGGAATATAAGGTTTGATGTCGATGATCGGTGTGCCGTCTACTAAGTCGACGCTGCCGAGATTCAACCAAGTTTGCCCTTTCTCTTGAGACACACCTTTGAGTTCAACCGCAGACATGCCAATTCCATTGGGTCTGAATGTGGCACGAGACGCGAATACACCAATACGTTCATTGCCGCCAAGGCGAGGTGGCCTCACGGTTGGTTTCCATCCTGCTTCAAGGTTCTTATCGAACAAAAATAACAACCACACATGGCTAAATTGTTCAATATCACGAACAGACTCAAGGCAGTTCGCTGCTTCAACTAGCCTAACTCTTGAGGTCGAAGTGGGTACTAACCTAGGCTGTCTTGGCACAGCGAACTTCTCTTTATAAGGAGACTCAATAAAGCCAACAGGTTTAATGGTGTACATAGCAAGGTGTTCTCTGGTTTCAGTTAAGACGGAAAAATATCACAAAATCGCTTGTTTTTCTTTTGATAATGATTATCATTTGGTATGTTATAACGTATTAATTTAAATGTTTAGGGAAATACAATGAAACCGAATATCCACCCTGACTACCGCACAGTGGTGTTCCACGACACCAGTGTCGATGAGTACTTCTTGATTGGCTCAACGTTGAAAACAGAACGTACTATCGAATGGGAAGATGGCAATACTTACCCTTATTTCACGATTGAAGTATCGTCAAAGTCGCACCCTTTCTATACCGGTAAACAGAGAGTGCTACATAAAGAGGGACGTGTTGCGAACTTCACTCGTCGTTTTGGTCAATTAGGTAAGGGAGCGAAATAAATGAAAGTCGTGAAATCACTGAAAAGTGCAAAGAACCGTCACCCGGATTGTCAGATAGTAAAACGCCGAGGCCGTCACTATGTTATCTGTAAAACTAATCCGAGATTCAAAGCGGTTCAGAAATAAGCCGTCAATTTGATGTGACACGTGTGTAAAAAACGAGGGGAAAGTCAAACTTCATTCATTTGACTGCTTTTCTTTTCCCTCAAGAGGAACCGGATTAAAGATAGAGTGCTTATTTAGCGTACGATATGTTTTATTTTTAAGTGAATCAATAGGTTATATCGTTAGATATATTTGTAGTGAATGCGTGGTTGTGAATTATAAATCTAGATTTTGTATTTAATGTAGATTTATTTGCTAATTAATTGTTCAAATAGAGTTAAAAATCACCGCTTGTTACACATTTTGTAACATTTTGAATTTCTAATTGATAATTTTGTCGCGTACCCTTCGCTGGCAATTTGAACATTTTTGTCACAATTGCATAGGAATTACTACAAGGAGGGAACTGATGAGTTCATCAGCTTCAATAAAAAACAACTCGCCAAAGAAACCTATTTTTACCCGTTTTCTCGATGGTGTTGAATATTTGGGGAACCTATTACCCCACCCAATCACTCTTTTCGCAATCTTCTGTGTCGCTATTCTAGTTACTTCAGGTATCGCTGGATATTTTGAAGTGTCTGTTATGGACCCTCGCCCAGAAGGTGCTCCAGGTCGTTCTGCTGACGGAATGATCTATGTTGTAAGCTTACTGAATGCTGAAGGCTTACAACTCATCGTAACTAATCTAGTTAAAAACTTTGTTGGCTTTGCGCCATTAGGTACCGTGCTGGTTGCAATGCTAGGTGTAGCAATTGCTGAGCACTCAGGTCTATTATCTGCTGCGATGCGTGGCATGGTAATGGGCGCATCTAAGCGCATGGTTACGGTAACTGTAGTTTTTGCCGGTATCATCTCTAACACGGCTTCAGAGCTGGGTTATGTAGTACTTATCCCGCTTGCAGCAATGCTTTTCCACTCTTTGGGTCGTCACCCATTAGCGGGTCTAGCGGCAGCATTTGCTGGTGTATCTGGTGGTTACTCTGCAAACCTTCTGATCGGTACGGTTGACCCACTGCTTTCTGGTATCACAGAAACAGCAGCACAAATGATTGACCCGACTTACAGCGTTGGTCCTGAATCAAACTGGTACTTCATGTTTGTTTCTACTTTCTTCATCGCTATTACAGGTGCATTTGTAACTGAGAAGATTGTTGAGCCAAAACTGGGTAAGTACAACGACGAAGAAGCGTCTGAAGATTTATCAAATGATTCAATGGGCAAGCTAACAGACGTTGAGAAGAAAGGCCTTAAGCTTGCGGGTATCGCAGTGCTAGCGGTTTCAGCGCTTCTTGCTTGGACGATTGTTCCAGCTGATGGTGTTCTACGTTCAGCCGCAGGTACGGTTTCAGGTTCTCCATTCCTGAAAAGTATCGTAGCGTTCATCTTCGTATTCTTCGCGGTTCCTGGTTTTGTTTACGGTAAAGTTACCGGCACAATGAAAACAGACCGTGATGTGATCGAGGCAATGTCTAAGTCGATGTCTTCAATGGGCATGTACATCGTACTTGTGTTCTTTGCTGCTCAGTTTGTCGCTTTCTTCAAGTGGACTAACTTTGGTCAAGTATTCGCAGTTGCAGGTGCTACTTTCCTACAAGATATCGGCCTAACGGGTCCAATGTTGTTCTTCGCATTCATCCTAATGTGTGGCTTCATTAACCTGATGATCGGTTCAGCTTCTGCTCAGTGGGCAGTAACAGCGCCTATCTTCGTTCCAATGCTAATGCTAGTAGGTTACGCTCCTGAAACGATTCAAGCGGCTTACCGTATCGGTGATTCAACAACCAACATCATTACTCCAATGATGAGCTACTTCGGTCTTATCCTTGCGGTAGCGACGCGTTACATGAAGAACCTAGGTATCGGTACTCTGATTGCAACTATGCTTCCATACTCAATCGTGTTCTTGGTTGGTTGGAGCTTAATGTTCTACGTTTGGGTATTCGTATTTGGCCTACCAGTAGGTCCGGGCGCTGCAACGTACTACACGCCTTAGTCTTGAGTACTATATTTGTTTATAGACGGTTCGTTCTTATAGACAGTTCTCTATTAGAGAACAAAAAAACCTGCGTTTATCGCAGGTTTTTTTCGTTATGCCATTGGGAACTAGTAGGAGTAAGTCATGATGACATTGATGATTTTTCTACCCGGGCCTCCGATAAACTCTAAATTAGCTCCGTAAGTTTTCGTGATATTCCAGTTTGCTCCGATGATTGCAGAGTAGTCTTCAGCGCTCTGTTGAGATAATTGGTAAGACAGTCCATCCACACCTAGCGCGTTGTTTTCTTGGGTTAGCCCTTCGCTATGCATGTAAGCGGCACCAATATAGGGGAAAATGTTACCCCAGTTTTCAGTTTGGATAAGTTGGCCAACTCGTGGACTGAACAACATTGTTTTGGTGTTAGTACGCTCATCATCAGTGCGAGAGTGCGTCATACTGGCCGGAAGCACATAAGTGAAATCCCCAACTTGACCTACAATATTCATTGAGAACCCCCAATTCGAACCTTCAACATCGGGATAAAACTCCGGAGTGCTGACGGATTCTTTAGCGCAAGTGGGTAATCTTGGATGATTGTCGCAAGCTTTAAAGAGTGAGGTCGGTATTTCGGCTGTTAATTGTGTTCCTCCCGAGAAACGGCCTACATGCACACCCATTTGTAAGAAAGGAAACACCCAAGCCGCAGCGCGCAGTTGCATGCTTTTGCTCTCGATCTCAGGAGTACCAAAGGACACCTGAGAAAGCTCGTATCTGTCTCCTAAATCTACATCGCCAACTTGCACGCCCAAATCATACATTTCGATGTTTTGCTTAGAAGCGTTACCTATAAATGAAACAGAAAATGGTAGAGGCAGAGCGTAACCTAGATCAATTGCTTTTTGGGCATGAAAGGGCAAAGCATGCTCCCACTTTTTATTCAGCTTTTGCTGTGTTTCAGCATCAGGGAAATCGACTCGTGCACCGTCCTCTGCCTTACTTGGTGTTGAGCCTATAGCCAATGCGACAGCGGCACCTAACGTTGTAAATTTCGTCATGATGGCCTCTTAAAACGCTTCGTTGATCGACAAGTAAAGGCCTTGGGCATCATTGGATCCAAACCCGAGATCAACACGAACATTCATACGAGGTTGTAGTTCATAGCGATAACCAACGCCATAGCTGTAAATTTTATCTTGATACAGGTCATTGGTGTTTTCAGCTGTTGTAGCGAGACCTGCCCACATCGTAAAGCCATGTTTGGTGTAATCACCATTGTTCATAAATGACTGGCGATACTCCATGGTGTGCTCAACGCTGTGCATATCACGGTAGCGTCCGTAATAGATGCCACGCATAGAATCTTGGCCGCCAAAGGTCGGCAGTTCGTAATAGGGCACATCGCCTGTACTTAGGTTGGCAGTATTGAGAAAAGCGAAGGTGGCGCCTTTGATTGGTGTCCAATAAAGACGGTAATCGGCTTCGGCTTTTTCAAAATTGGAGTCACTGCCAAAGTTGTCCTGGTAGCTCGCGTATTCAAGGCTTAGAAACTGACCTTGACGTGCATTTACTGCGATGTCTCGAGTATCCCACTGTAAGGCTACCCCTAGCCCTAAAGTGAAGGGATTATCTTGACCGTAGACAAAATCGGCATCTTGAGCGACGTTTGATGAAATCGACTCTTCGATGGCCTTTTTGTACTGCAGGCGAAGTATTGGCCCTAGGTAAATGTTGTTACCTAAGTGCATTCCTAGATCGGCATTGTAAGTGACGAAATCATAGTCGACTAAGTTCTCTTCATCTTTGCCGGTATTTACCCCCGATTGATAACCTGTACCGAAATAGTACAAGCTTTGTTTTCCCATCGATAATTGGCCGAAGTAACGAAGTCGATTCTGTGGAGAAAATATTTTTTGCTTAGAGCGAACACCAAACCCTACACCGCTATCCATTTCATTGGCGATACCCACTAATGTGATAGAAGAGCGTTGAGTTTTGCTCGGTTGTTCCGGTGTGGTGTTAAATGAGTACAATCCTCCGATGGCAAGCATAAAGCCAGTTTCAGGCATGTAAGCTGGTCCCCCAAGCAGTGAAAATAATCCGTTATCTTTGTTATCTGGTGGCGAGGGGAGAACTGTATCTTCTTGTGCTAAAGAAGTAGAAGAGAATCCAAGGAGCAGGGAGCAGATCCATTGCAACGAGCCAAAAATAGTCGTTGTTTTATGTAGCATGGTGCACTCATGTGTTCACTAAAAGAGGGAGTATCTATGTCTGTGCTACGAGGAGGTAATGATCAGTTTCAATATCTGATATGTGTTAACTGTATATCTTTGTTGGGATAAGGCTTGGAGCACCATCTTGACCGGCTTCAAAATGGTGCACACAAAATAAATTGGCTATTTTGGTCGCTTAGCGAGGATTTTATCAAGGTGGTTGGCAAACTCTCGACGATCGGTTTGAGAAAGGGTACTTGGTCCGCCAGTTTGGATGCCACTTGAGCGCATAGTATCCATGAAGTCACGAATGTTCAGACGTGCTTTGATGGTCTCTTTGGTATAAAGCTCGCCACGAGAACTGAGTGCTTGCCCACCTTTGGTGATCACTTCGTCGGCCAGAGGGATATCGGATGTAATTACAAGGTCGCCAGGTTCAGTGCGTTTTACGATTTCATCATCAGCAATATCAAATCCGCTTGGCACTTGAATCGAGTGAATGTTATTGCGTTTAGGAACGGGAACCAGATGGTTTGCCACAAAGGTACATTCAACCCCTGTGCGCTCAGCTGCGCGTACGATTGTTTCTCGGATAACCTTTGGACAAGCGTCCGCATCAACCCATATCTTCATAGTGTTCTAATTTCTCTGTTAGCTTATTTATCGGTCAACTTATTGCTCAGTTGCCTTATTGATCAGTTAGTTTAGCTTCAAGCATGGCAACGCGAGCAGTGAGTTCAAGGATTTGCTTTTCCAGTTGGCTAACACGATCAAGTGCAGGCTCTTCTTGTGTCGCGACTTCAACTTTAGGAACGCGATTGGCGCTTTTCCAGCTCTTGATGGTCGTAATTAAAGCTGGCATCGGAACGGATGTGCTCATACGAGCCTTAACTAAAGCAACTGTCGGTTCTTTGCCTTGCGCTTGCAGTCCTTCAAGCACTGATTTCAACTCTTCAGAAACATCTTTTGTCAGCATGTTGATCTCCATTTTTAGTCTTCAGTCATTTTACTCGCTCTGGTGAATGATAGCGAATCATAAAACCGCCCATGGCTTGTGAGAGATCTCTTACAAAGGCTGTGAGATAACACGAATACATCGCTAGAGAGATTGATGTGCATATAGTTAAAGTGTTGAATTTTATTTGTTTTATATAATTAACAACTTTTTCGGATTCAAAATGTGATGTAAATCTATTGTCCGAAACCCTAAATCGCGTAAATTAAACCTTGTCGGAAGGATTCTGACACGGAACAGGAAAGCACCAAGGATTTGGTTATCTTCAGGATGAAGATTTGGTTACTTAGGATTGAGTGATCAAGCATGGAGCGTAAGGATATTGTAGGGATACAGTCAGTTAACAGGAAGTTAGCTGCAACGGAATGACAATGGACACCTTTAGGATTAAAGGGTTGGATTAGCATCAGGATGATGTAAAGGACACCGCTCACGGAACAAGTGATGTGCGCTAACTAGGATTGTTAGCTTTCAGGAAGATTGGACACCGCTAGGACGGCGAAGTAAAGGAAAGAGCTGAAGGATTACAGCCACTATTATGGATGATGCATGGAGCATTAATTAGTAGCCGGACTGCTGCGAGTAAGACCCTAGCCCTGACACTTCGGTGTCGGGGCTTTTCTTTTCTTGGCGTTTTATTTAGGCGCTGCTCTTTATTTAAGAGCACTACATCTGCTTTCTGCTAATGGTCAACACAAGGAGTGTTTTATGACGATAGCAACCTCAAGAACGCTGTTGGTTCCTTATACCGAACAGCTACAACACGACTTTATCAAGTTGAATTGCTGCCCCATTAATCGTGCTGAAATGAATGGGCCGCACTCTATTGCCTCTGCTAAGTACTTATTTCAAGAGATACTGCAAGACAACGTCGGCTTCTGCCGTGCGATCATCCACAACCAAACCCGTGAATATCTTGGGCATGTCTTTGTTTCATCGGAAGAGGGGAAGCATGAACTTGGTTTTATTTTGGATAAAGAATACTGGAATCAAGGTCTTGCTAGTGAGGTGCTAAAACCTTTCTTTAGTTTGGTGTGTTTTGAAGAACGTCTAACGAATGTTGTCGCGACTGTAAATGTTGGCCATAACCCATCAATTAAATTATTGGAAAAATTAGGCTTTGCATTTAAAGAGACCAAACAAGATCAGTTTGGCCCTTACCATGAATATCTCTATACCGCGTATTGTGACGTTACATTCTATGAGGCTGTAGCTCAAACCGCATAGAGCGGAAGCCTACCATAGTCAGTTTGCCTTGGTACAGGTCATCACCTAACGCTGAAAATTCAAATTGGTACACTGTATGCCAGCGCCAAATCGTGGTTAACTCATGGCGCATCTTAAGCTTATGGCCACTGAAAGCAACACTCAACAATTGTAAATCCAGCTCTTTACACTTTCTCGCAATGGCAGCCTTCGCAAGCTCTGATTGCCTGCGCTGCTGCCAAAATAGAAAGCAAAAGAAGCACAGCATCAAAATAGCCAATAAGTTATCTATCATTTAATCCATACTTCCTTTTATCTCTCTATTCCAATCGTGATTTGAGCTTATTCTTACGAGCTATTGGGGTTGAGCCAGACTGCTATTAAGTCGTTCAGCTTTTGATTTATTCGACTATTGCGACTTAGCCGCTTGTTGTAACTCAACAAGTGCATTGGCGAGTTCTGGTGATGGGTTCGAGTTCAATAATGGTAAAAATACCATTCTCAGTGTCGGAATCATCACTAAATCTGCAAATAACTGATTGAACAGGTTCTGGTTGCCTGTTTGTGCGAGGCGCAACAAGAATTGCTCAGCAATTGCTGGATCTTGTAGTGCGTGCCAGCTGCGACCAGCCAAACCAATTAACACCTCTTGGTGGCTTAGGCGTGGGCTAGCCAAGACTTGATTAATCACGGCATTCGTTGTGTTTTGCTCTGCGCCAGAAAGGGCACGTACCAGTGCTGAAAGCAAGAACAGATCCGGTTCTTGGCTATTAATCTCGCTTTCAGCCATCTCTTGTAAGCGTTGAGCCAGCTTGTCATTGATTTGCGTGTGTTCAAGTGCCCCTAGTGTTGCGTATAGAGGTTCTGATGGCAGTTTGTTCAATGCTTTACGAATCGCGACACCGTTTTGCTGGCTGCCTAGGCGAGCACACATATCGGTGATGCCTTGAAGACCAACAGTTTTCCAGTTGTCCCAGCCTAGATCGCCAGTGAAGTAGCGTTGAGCGTGTTCGTAGTATTGGCTCGTCGCCAGATCTAAACCGGCTCTTACTTGGCTATGGAACACGGCCATCTTGTCTTCTGAAGGCTTAAACGTGTATGGGTTGTTAGACAGCTTTTGTTGTTGCTCTTCGCTGATCTCGCCGTTTAAACGTGTGCCCATTGCTTCGATAACAAACTTAAGGAAGTTGCCTACATCGCCTTGATGCAATAGGCCTCTTTCGTCCAGTTTAAACTTTAGGAACCAAATCCAAGGTTGCTTGTGTTCGTTCCAGTAACTAATCGCTAAGTGAGCTTGTTTCTGAAGTGGAAATGGGTACGGCTGTTTCCCTTGCTCAACATCAGAGAATAAGGTGTTGTCGATCTTCTGAATGCGACGACCTAGGTCGTAGATATCGTATTGGCAACCGCTATTCTTTAGTAACTGAGTGAGCGTGTGAATCGTTTCCATAGTAATAAAGCTCCTAACTTTCTTTCCTAAATAGATGGTACTCTATGCCCCAATTTCAAGGTCACTAGATAAATAACTTGGTGAAAAATGACAGCTGCCACAAAGTTACCTCCTTTACTTCAACAATTAGAACAACAAATGCGCCAATGTTCGCTGTGGAGTGATGTTCCACCTTCGGACGAAGCTCTGGCGAGCGTTGAGCCTTTTGCTATTGATTCTCTGCAGCCAGAAGAGTGGTTGCAGTGGATCTTTATCGTTAAGATCAACGCAATGATGGATGCGAAAATGCCCCTACCGAAGGGCTTTGCTATCTATCCTTATTTTGGTGAAGTTTGGAAAAATGAGGCAGACAAACTCGAACTGCTAGTGACGATTCAGAGCATTGATGAGGTATGTGCGTAATGTTAGAGATCATTTATCAAGATGAGTATTTTGTCGCGGTGAATAAGCCAGCGGGCATGTTAGTGCATCGTTCATGGTTGGATAAGCACGAGACTCAATTTGTGATGCAAACACTGCGTGATCAAATTGGTCAGCACGTATTTCCTCTGCATCGCTTAGACCGCCCAACGTCTGGCGTCTTGGTGTTCGCTCTATCGAGCGAGGTTGCCTCTGAGGTGATGCCAATGTTCGCTAACCATGAGATGCAAAAGACTTATCATGCAATTGTTCGCGGATGGATAGAAGAGGGTGATACGCTCGATTACGCGCTTAAGGTTGAACTGGATAAGATCGCAGATAAGTTCGCGAAAGAAGACAAAGAAGCGCAAGAGGCGGTGACAGTTTATGAACCGCTAGCAAAAGTGGAAGTACCATATTCTACGGGGCGTTTCCCAACGAGCCGTTACTGCTTGGTTGAGATGATGCCAAAGACTGGTCGCAAACATCAGCTGCGTCGTCACATGGCTCACCTAAGACACCCAATTGTGGGTGATACTTCACATGGTGATGGTAAGCACAACCGATTGTTTCGTGATGATTTAGGTTCGCACCGTTTGTTGCTACATGCGTCTGAATTACGTTTCATTCATCCTTTCACTAAAGAAGAGTTGGTAATGAAGGCCAACCTAGATGAAACGTGGTTAAGGTTGTTTGAAACTTTTGAGTGGGACACCAACTTAATCAATGCTAAAGCGTGTTCGTCTAAGTAAAAATACACGCACCTAAGTAAGCATAGAAAGTAAAACAAAGGGCTGATAGTGATATCAGCCCTTTTTAATGTCTGCGTGATCTGAGCGTAACAACTCATCGTGGTTGTTAGTTATCTTTTCTCGGGATCATTTTAGCTTTTCTAGATCGGCTTCGATCTCAGCGATCTTACTTGATACCACTTTCTCTAGATGGCGTAAGTCGGTAAGGATCTTCTGCTTCACATCCACCTCAGCCGTTGGCGTAGGTTTGGTGATTTTGTTGAGCTCATCAATTACAAGAGTGAGGTTGCGGTTAATCTCGGTCACTTCTTTGTATTGATTATTGCCACCGCTAACAAGCACACTTTTTACTTGTCGTGGGTACTTAAACTTAACGCTTTTTGCGAACAGTTCACCTTTCTGCTTACGAAAATAAATCTTCAGGATATCTTTGTGCGCTTCTTGGCGAAGGGAGTAACGTTCAATCTGTTTAGGTTCGTGGATACCTAAGCCAGTGAGGTTTGGATACATAAGCGACCTCTAGGTTATGAATGTAATACTTTTATGTAATTGACTTGATCAATGTAGCAGCCTAACGACGAGCTAGATAGTTGATATCTGTGAATTGATTGTAAGTTGTGGGCAAGATCGCTCTCTATCTTTACCCACTCTTATTTAGTTATTAAACCTGGTGATAGCCTGCATTAGCTTTCTAAGGTGCGAGTTCCGAAACGTGCTCGGTTAATCGTTCTCTTAGCGCCTGTTCTTGTTCTTCAGACAGCCTTCCCCCTGCTTCACTGGTCAGAATAAACAAATCTTCTGCACGTTCACCGATGGTTGTGATTTTCGCACCGTGTAAGTTGATGTCTAGTTCCGCAAAGGTTGCACCCACTTGAGCCAATAACCCCGGCGTATCAAGGGCTCTTAACTCCATCAAGGTGCGCTTTTTGCTCTTGGTTGGCAGGAACTCAACTAAGGTTTTGACCTTAAAGTGCTGCAAGTTACGTGGCGTGCGACGCGTCTTTATCTTCGTCGGGCGGCCATCAGCCAATACATGAGTCAAATGTTTAGCAACGGCTTTGTGTCTCGCTTCATCAATCGCTTCACCATGTTGGTCTAGTACGATAAAGGTATCCAAAACATGGCCATCTTTGCTGACCATGACCTGCGCGTCATGAACGTTAAAGTTGCGCCTGTCGAGTTCGGCAACCACGGTCGCAAACAGTGCCGCTTGGTCTTTACAGTAAACGAACACCTCGGTACCGCCCCGTGTCGCTTTCTTACTGATCAGTACTAATGGTTGGCTTGGATTTTCCAGGCGAAGTAAGTGCTCACAATGCCAAGCGATTTGTTTGTGCGTATGACGTAAGAAGTAATCGGCCTTGAAACGCTGCCATAGCACTTCAATTTCACGAGCTGTGAAGCCTTCTTTACGCAGCAGTGCCGATGCCATTTGTTGATTGTGACGAATACGATCTCTAACATCGACCGGGTTTTCCAAGCCACGGCGCAGCGCACGCTGAGTTGAGTGGAATAACTCTGCGAGTAGGGTCCGTTTCCAACTGTTCCATAACTCAGGGTTCGTCGCACAGATATCAGCCACGGTTAAACAAACCAATAGTTCGAGTGACTCTTCATCACGAACTTTTTTGGCGAATTCGGTGATCACATCTGGGTCATAGATATCACGGCGCTGAGCCGTTACTGACATCAACAGGTGATTTTGTACCAACCACGCGACTTGTTTTGCTTCAGGTTTCGATAGCCCGTGCTCGATACAGAAAGAGTAAGCTTCAACTGCTCCAATCTCAGAGTGATCTCCGCCGCGCCCTTTACCTATGTCGTGGAAGATGGCTGCAAGGATCAACAACTCTTTCTTTTGCACTCTAGGGTAGACTTCACAGCAGATAGGGTGCTTGTCGTGGTTTTCGACTTGACCAAATCGGTTGATGTGTTTGAGCAGTCGAATACTGTGTTCATCGACGGTGTAAACATGGAACAGGTCGAATTGCATCTGACCTACTATCTGACTCCATTGCGGTAAGTACGCTGAGAGCACGCCGAGTTTATGCATTAAGCTAAAGGCTTTGTGCAGTGCATTCGGGTGGCGAACTAACGCCATGAACTTGTCTCGAGCTTCAGGAATGGTATGTAGGAATCGGTTCAATCGACGACGCGCCGTACGCAGTTGTCGTAATGTTGGAGGGCTAACACCTTCGATGGAAGAGTCATTCGCGATGTGGATGAACATATCGAGAATCGTTTCTGGTCTTGCTTGGAATAGAGCTGGTTTACGCGCTTCGATCAATGACCCTCGACGTTGGAAGTCATTATCGAGAATCTCCGCATCTTGGGTCTGACCGCCATTGATGATCGCTTGATCGAACAGTTTCAGAAGCATTTTATTAAGCTCAGCTACGCGACGAAGTGTTCGATAGAACTCCTTCATCATCATCTCGACGCCACGATTCCCTTCGCCCGTATAACCCAGATGTTCAGCTACCTGGGCTTGATGGGCAAAGGTGAGACGGTTGTCGTAACGGCGCAGTTCAATGTGCAGCGCAAAACGAACGCGCCATAGGAAATCTTGGCACTCAACTAATTCACGATACTCCGCATCGGTTAGAAAACCGTATTTGCTCATCTCTAACAAAGAGGTCGCACCGAAATGGCGACGCGCAACCCAGCTCAGAGTGTGGATGTCTCTTAATCCACCCGGAGTCGATTTGATATCGGGTTCTAGATTGTAAGTGGTGTCGTGGTAGCGAGCGTGGCGCTCTCTTTGTTCTTGAATCTTAGCCTTGTAGAAGGTTTCACTAGGCCAAAATGAATCAGAGTGAATCTTCAGTTTTAATTCTTGGAAGGTGTCTTCACTGCCGCACAATAAACGTGACTCTTGCAGGTTGGTAGCAACGGTTAAATCATCAATGCCTATATCAAGACATTCGGCAATGGTACGTACCGCGTGACCAACTTCGAGTCTCAAATCCCAGAGTAGGGTGATGAACTGGCTGACTTTTTCGCCGAGTGCTGGTGGCAATGCTTTCTGCGAGACGATAAGGATATCAATGTCAGACAAGGGGTGAAGTTCGCCACGGCCATAGCCGCCCACTGCGACCAGTGAGATATGAGGCAGTTTGCTGAATCCGAAGTGATCCCATAATCGACTGAGAAGCAAATCCATGTACTCGGAGCGCAACAGAACTAAGTCGGTAACTGGGTGGTGATTCAGAAATTCATTTTTTTGATACTGCGTGAAGATCTCGAGCTGATTTTTTAATTCGCAGATTTCAATTTGTTCGTCATTGAACGTAAGAGGGCATTGATAAGGCATAGTCTGCTATCCGTGCAAGCAAATGAGAATAGTAAACAATTTAACAGAAGCTGATGGAAAGTCGAAATTGAGCGGATAAAAAAATATCCTCGATAATGCGAGGATATTTTTAAAAGGCTGATGCGTTCAGTTCGGCGAACTAAGCGTTCTTCATGATGCGTGGAATCGTATCGTCGCTGCGTAGTGTCAGTACTTCACAACCAGTATCCGTCACAACTAGTGTGTGTTCCCACTGCGCCGAGTTCTTGCTGTCGGCTGTGTAAACGGTCCAGCTATCTTGGTCATCAAGACGGCAGCCAAATTTACCTGCGTTGATCATTGGCTCGATAGTGAAGCACATACCTGCTTTTAATACAGTGCGGTCGTTGTTTTTGTAGTGAACGACTTGTGGGTCTTCATGGAATTCAGCCCCAATGCCGTGACCACAGTAATCTTTAACAATTGAGAATTTCGCGCGTGGGTTGTTCTTATTGTTTGTTTTGATGTACTTCTCGATAGCAGTACCTATTTGGCCAAGCTGGACACCAGGCTTTACTTGGCGCATGCCTTCGTAAAGTGCTTCTTGAGCAACCATACATAGACGCTTGTTTGCTGGTGAAACTTCACCCACAAGGAACATCTTAGAGGTGTCGCCATGGTAACCTTGTGGACGAACGCTTAGGTCTGCGTTTTCGTCATCAGGGATGATTACCGTGATATCAACGTTAAGAATGTCGCCATCTTTTAATACAGCCGGTTTGAATTGACCTGTGCTACCAGTTTCGTCTTGTGATGCTGGAATACCATGGCACACAATGTGGTTGATAGACGTACAGATTGACTTAGGGAAACCGTGGTAATCAAGTGGTGCTGAGTATGCGCCTCTTTCCGTAGCGTACTCGTGACAGATTTGGTTTAGCTCTTCTGTCGTTGTACCTACTTGGATATGAGGTTCAATCATCTCTAGAATTTCAGAAGCCAGTTTGCCGGCGACGCGCATCTTTTCAATTTCTTCAGCAGTTTTAATTTTTACAGCCATTGCATATCTCTTAATTTGGTAGCACCTAAGTGTGCATATTGGGGCTATTCTATCAGTGCAGCATTTTAGCGCAACATTCCCATATCCGCACAATACCGATGGATACTGTTTAACCTGAGTAAATAATGTTCGGTTAAAAGATGTAGAAGCAACTTAATATGGATGCCAATTATAGAGGGAATTCGCCTTTATGAGGTCAGTATAGCAGTCGCCATTTTTCGATTTTTTTCTAGCCATAGATAGACAAAATATGGTATAAAGCGCGCCGGACATCAGGAGTGTTTTCTCCAATTGGCGAAACAAGCTTTGTGTCCACTAACTTATTTCTTTAAATCACACACATTCCGACACATGTTCCGGGGTGCCTCAACAACACAAATAACGGCTGAAAAGTGGTTAGTTGTTAGGGGTCGGATTCATGGGGGATGTGGAGGCCTAACCCCATAGAGGATTTTAAAATGGCAACTGTATCAATGCGCGATATGCTTAAAGCTGGTGTTCACTTCGGTCACCAAACTCGTTACTGGAACCCAAAAATGAAGCCATTCATCTTTGGTGCTCGTAACAAAGTACATATCATCAACCTAGAAAAAACTGTACCAATGTTCAACGACGCTCTAGCTGAAATCGCTAAAGTTGGCGAGAAGAAAGGTAAAGTTCTTTTTGTTGGTACTAAGCGCGCTGCATCTGAAGCTGTTAAAGAAGCTGCTATCAACAGCAACCAGTTCTACGTTAACAACCGCTGGTTAGGCGGTATGCTAACGAACTACAAAACTGTTCGTCAGTCTATCAAGCGTCTGAAAGAACTTGAAGCGCAAGCTCAAGACGGTACTTTCGACAAGCTTACTAAGAAAGAAGCTCTAATGCGTACTCGTGAAATGGAGAAGCTAGAGAAATCTCTTGGTGGTATCAAGAACATGGGCGGCCTTCCAGACGCTCTATTCGTAATCGATGCTGATCACGAACACATCGCAGTTAAAGAAGCAAACAACCTAGGTATCCCAGTTTACGCTGTAGTTGATACTAACTCTAACCCAGACGGCGTTGACTTCGTTATCCCAGGTAACGACGATGCAATCCGTGCAGTACAGCTTTACCTAAACGCTGCTGCAGACGCGGTTAAAGAAGGTCGCAACAAAGATGTTGCTGCTGTAGCTGCTGAAAAAGACGGTTTTGTAGAAGCTGAATAATAGCGGCTCTGAGCCATATTTAGTTCATATTAAGCGGTCATAATCGGTGGCTTAACGGACTGAATACAGTCAATATCAGGGGCCAATTAATTAGGCCCCTGTTTTTTATCTTTTTTAGAATTTACTGAGGAATAGAGAATGGCAACTGTAACTGCAGCTCTAGTTAAAGAACTTCGCGAGCGCACTGGCGCTGGCATGATGGAATGTAAGAAAGCGCTTGTAGAAGCAAACGCTGACATCGAACTAGCAATTGAAAACATGCGTAAGTCTGGCGCAGCGAAAGCAGCTAAGAAAGCTGGTAACGTTGCTGCTGAAGGCGCAATCATCATCAAAGAAGAGAACGGCGTAGCTGCTCTTCTTGAAGTTAACTGCCAAACTGACTTCGTAGCAAAAGATGCTAACTTCACAGCATTCGCAGAAGAAGTTGCAGCTGCTGCAGTAGCTTCTCAAGCAACTGTTGAAGAGCTACAAGCACAGTTCGAAGAGACTCGTGTTGCTCTAGTTGCAAAAATCGGCGAAAACATCAACATCCGTCGCGTACAGTACGTTTCAGGTGTTGCACTAGCTTCTTACCGTCACGGTGAGAAAATCGGTGTTGTTGTTGCTGGTGAAGGCGAAGCTGAAACTCTTAAGCACGTTGCAATGCACGTTGCTGCATCACGTCCTGAGTTCCTAAACCCAGAAGACGTACCTGCAGACGTAGTTGCTAAAGAAAAAGCAGTTCAAGTTGAAATCGCTATGAACGAAGGCAAACCAGCTGAAATCGCAGAGAAAATGGTTGTTGGCCGTATGAAGAAATTCACGGGCGAAATCTCTCTAACTGGTCAAGCTTTCATCATGGAGCCTAAGCAGACTGTTGGCGCTATCCTTAAAGAGAAAGGCGCTTCAGTATCTAACTTCGTACGTCTAGAAGTTGGTGAAGGCATCGAGAAAGCAGCTGAAATGAGCTTTGCTGACGAAGTTGCAGCGGTACAAAAAGGTTAATCCTTAGCGTATTGTTTGAAAAGAGACCGTGGCAAATGCTGCGGTCTTTTTATGAATAGTGAATTATTTTTTAGCTGTTATGAATGCAAACTGAGCTATTCAGTTTTTATCCATGACTGTTAATCATCAACTCTTTGGAAGGTAAACTCCATGACTACGAACCCTAAACCGGCGTATCAACGTATTCTGTTAAAACTTAGCGGTGAAGCACTACAAGGCGAAGAAGGTTTTGGTATTGACCCGACGATCCTTGATCGTATGGCTCAAGAAGTGAAAGAATTGGTTGAACTAGGTGTTCAAGTAGGCGTTGTTATCGGTGGTGGTAACCTTTTCCGTGGTGCAGGCCTTGCTGAAGCAGGTATGAACCGCGTTGTTGGTGACCACATGGGTATGCTTGCAACGGTAATGAACGGCCTTGCAATGCGTGACGCTCTTCACCGTGCTTACGTAAACGCACGTGTAATGTCTGCAATCCCTCTTAAAGGTGTGTGTGACGACTACAACTGGGCAGACGCAATCAGCCAACTACGTCAAGGTCGCGTTGTGATCTTCTCTGCTGGTACTGGTAACCCATTCTTCACTACGGATTCTGCTGCATGTCTCCGTGGTATCGAAATCGAAGCTGACGTAGTTCTAAAAGCGACAAAAGTAGATGGTGTATTTACTTCTGACCCTGTAGCAAACCCAGACGCAGAGCTGTATGATACGTTGTCTTACAACACAGTTCTTGATAAAGAACTTAAAGTAATGGACTTGGCTGCATTTACGCTAGCACGTGATCACAAAATGCCAATCCGCGTATTTAACATGAATAAACCAGGCGCACTACGTCGCGTGGTTATGGGTGAAACTGAAGGTACATTAATCAGCGACGCTGACTAATTTTTCGGGCTTACTGAGGTGTTAGACTTTGGTAAGCTTATCCTTATCACTCAAATAAAAAGCTTTCTTGAAGAAAGAACATAATCAAGGTGAAATTGTGATTAACGAAATCAAAAAAGACGCTCAAGAGCGCATGGTAAAAAGTGTTGATGCACTAAAAAACAGCCTGCAAAAGATTCGTACAGGTCGTGCGCACCCAAGCCTACTTTCTGGTCTTACTGTTGAGTACTACGGTGCTCCAACGCCTTTGACTCAAGTAGCTAACGTTATCGCTGAAGATGCACGTACACTAGCTATTACAGTGTTTGATAAAACACTGACTCCTCTAGTTGAAAAAGCAATTCTGACATCTGACCTAGGCCTAAACCCTATGTCTGCTGGCACAGTTATCCGTGTTCCACTTCCTCCGCTAACGGAAGAGCGTCGTAAAGACCTAGTTAAAATCGTTCGTGGCGAAGCTGAAGGTGGCCGTGTTGCTATCCGTAACATCCGTCGTGACGCGAATGGCGATCTAAAAGCACTTCTGAAAGATAAAGAAATCTCTGAAGATGAAGATCGTAAAGCACAAGACGAAATTCAAAAGCTAACTGACGCTGCGGTTAAGAACGTAGACGAAGTTCTAGCTGTTAAAGAAAAAGAGTTGATGGAAGTTTAATTTTCCCTATTCTTTTCTTTCCGGAAAAACGCTGTACTCACGGTGCAGCGTTTTTTTATGCTACTCTGTTCGACTATTAGAATTTGATTCACTCTTTTATGCATAATTCTCAAGCGTTCACAGACTCTCTTCCTAAACACATTGCTATCATTATGGATGGTAATGGTCGCTGGGCAAAAGCTCAGGGCAAGCCTCGCGTCTTTGGCCATAAAAACGGTGTTCAAGCCGTTCGTAAAACTATCTCTTCTGCAGCCAGACTTGGCATTAAAGCCGTTACTCTTTTTGCGTTTAGTAGCGAGAACTGGCGTCGTCCTGAAGAAGAAGTCGGTATTTTGATGGAACTGTTTATTTCAGTGCTATCGAGTGAAGTAAAAAAGCTTCATAAAAATAATCTACAACTTCGTGTTATTGGTGATAAAAGTCGTTTCAATGATCGACTACAAAAGAAGATAGAAGAAGCGGAAGCTTTGACTAGCACCAATACCGGTATGGTTATTAATATTGCGGCTAACTACGGCGGTAAGTGGGATATTCAGCAAGCAATGACCTCTATTGCTCAACAGGTAAAGTCTGGTGATATTAATGTAGATGACATTGATGAAGCTATGATTACACAGCATCTGACGATGGCAGATATTCCTGAAGTCGATCTACTTATCCGTACCAGTGGTGAATGCCGCATTAGTAATTTTATGCTTTGGCAGTTGGCTTACGCCGAAATGTATTTCACTGAACAATTCTGGCCAGACTTTAATGAAGACAGCTTAGTAGAAGCTGTGACTTGGTTTGTAAACCGTGAGCGTCGTTTTGGATGCACCGGTGAGCAAATCAAAGCTCTGATGGACAGTTAATAAGGATTTTTTGGTTTGAAACAACGAATTATTACGGCGTTGATTTTAGCTCCCCTAGTTATTCTAGGCATTTTCGAGTTATCACTTCCTACATTTATTCTTTCATTAGCGGTGATCTCGCTATTAGGTTTTTGGGAGTGGACTCAGTTTATTGAAAGCAAATCGCGTTATTTAGCGTTGATTCCAACGGTTGTGGTTAGTGCCGCAAGTTTTGCTTTTATCCCTTTTGATGCATTTAGCCTTAATAACTTGTCTACTGCTCACTACGCCATTCTAACGATTGGCTCAATTTGGTGGGTAATAGCGAGTGGTATGGCGGTGACTTATCCTAAGTCTATGCCTGCATGGAAAGATTCTTCTCTTCTTCGTCACGCCTTTGGTGTGCTGACTCTGCTGCCATTCTTCTGGAGTGTGGTTATCCTGCGTGCTAACGGTATCGATGTTGATCCCTACCACGGTGCAAAATTGGTGATGTTTGTTTGCTTGCTCGTTTGGGCGGCGGACAGCGGTGCTTACTTTTCAGGAAAGAGCTTTGGTAAGCGCAAAATGGCCCCGGCGGTAAGCCCGAATAAAACGATTGAAGGTCTTATTGGTGGCATCATTACTGCAGTGATCGTGGCTTGGATCTTTGCTGACTTGTTTGATATCCAATTCACAAGTCCTCTTCACATGATTGTTATTACTCTTGTGACCGTCGTTATCTCTGTTCTTGGTGACCTTGTTGAAAGCATGTTTAAGCGTGTGTCTGGGGTGAAAGACAGCAGTAATCTGATTCCTGGTCATGGTGGTATACTAGATAGAATAGATAGCTTAACGGCTGCATTCCCTGTCTTTGCTCTGCTTTATTTAGCATTCTAATAAAAAAGGGCAGTGATTCTGCCCTTTATTACATTTCTACGGTCATATGTGATGCGAAATCTAACTATCCTTGGCGCTACCGGCTCTATTGGTGCAAGTACACTAAAAGTCGTTGAGCAAAACCCAGATCTTTATACGGTCGTGGCACTAGCCTCCGGTTCGAATGTTGAAAAGATGCTGGCGCTAGTTGAAAAGTGGCAACCAAGCTATGTTGCGATGGCTTGCCCCGATGCAGCGTCTCAACTGAGTGATGTGTTGTCTTCGGATTACCCAAACATCAAAGTGCTTTCAGGCTCAGAAGGCATGTGTCAGGTCGCTTCCCTAGATGAAGTAGACACTGTTATGGCTGCGATTGTTGGCGCAGCAGGCTTGCTTCCTACTATGGCTGCGGTTAAGGCTAGTAAGCGTATCTTGCTTGCTAATAAAGAAGCCTTGGTGATGTCTGGACAGTTGTTTATAGACGCCGTGGAAAAGTACGGTGCTGAGCTACTTCCTGTCGACAGTGAACATAATGCTATCTTCCAGTGTTTGTCGCAAAACGTCCAAACCAATCTAGGTCGCTGTGATTTAGAAGCCAACGGTATTAACCATATTCTACTAACTGGTTCTGGTGGTCCTTTCCGTTATACCGACGTGGCTGAGTTGGAATCAGTGACTCCTGAACGCGCTATCGCACACCCTAACTGGTCTATGGGCCCTAAGATCTCTGTCGATTCAGCGACCATGATGAATAAAGGCTTAGAGTACATTGAAGCGAAATGGTTATTTAATGCCTCTCAAGAACAGTTGAAAGTGATTATTCATCCTCAATCTGTGATTCATTCTATGGTTCAGTATAAGGACGGCTCTGTGCTTGCTCAAATGGGCGAGCCGGATATGGCGACGCCAATCGCTTTAACGATGTCTTACCCTGAGCGAACAGAAGCGGGCGTTAAGCCTCTGGATTTCACTAAAGTGGGCGAGCTTACTTTTCTAGAACCAGACTTTAGTCGTTATCCATGTTTAAGGTTAGCGATTGAAGCTTGCTACTTGGGTCAGCATGCTACAACCGCAATTAACGCGGCAAACGAAATTGCCGTCGATGCTTTCTTGAACAATCGAGTGAAGTTTACCGATATTGCTGTCATTAACGAACATGTTATGAGCAAAGTATGTGAACAACATAACTCTGAGGGCTTAGATAGCTTGGAAAGCCTTCTCGAGCTAGATAATATGTCTCGTCAATTAGCCAATCAATTTATTAAAGAGCAGCTAGCATGAGTGGAATTCTGTGGAACTTCGCATCCTTTATAGTAGCGCTTGGCATTCTGGTCGCTGTTCATGAGTTTGGACATTTCTGGGTTGCTCGTCGCTGTGGTGTGAAAGTTGAGAAATTCTCGATTGGTTTTGGTAAATCAATCTGGAGCAAAGTTGGCCGTGATGGTACGGAATACAGCTTGTCAGTCATTCCATTGGGCGGCTACGTTAAGATGCTTGATGGTCGTGTTGACGATCTTTCTGAAGATGAACAACAATACGCTTTTGATAAGAAGCCATTGTGGAAAAGAACGGCGATAGTTGGTGCAGGTCCTGCGTTTAACTTTATCTTTGCCGTCTTTGCATATTGGCTAGTATTTTTGATTGGCGTGCCGGCGGTTAAACCTGTAATCGGTGAAGTCACTCCGCAATCTATTGCTGCACAAGCCGGAATTGAAACTGGAATGGAACTTAAATCTATTTCAGGAATCAAAACCGCAGATTGGGAATCAGTCAATATGGGTTTGATATCACATATTGGTGATCAGTCCATGACTGTAACGGTTTCTTCTCAAGACGATATCGGCTTTGAACAGCAGATGGCATTGGATATTTCAGACTGGTCATTCAACCCAGAAACTGAATCTGCAATGACAACGCTGGGCTTTAGACCGTATTCTCCAGAGATATCGACAGTGCTTGCTCAAGTCATTGATGACGGTGCGGCATACGATGCCGGAGTAAAGGCTGGTGACAAAATTGTTGAGATTAATGGACAGCCTATTGAACAGTGGCAGTCGGTTGTTGAGTTAATTCGTGCAAATCCAATGACATCATTGGACTTGGTCGTATTGCGAAATGGGGTTGAACAGCCATTAGTTATGACGCCAAAAAGTCGCGAGCTTTCTGATGGTTCGACAATTGGCTATGCAGGTATTGCTCCAGAAGTCGCAGAATGGCCAGAAGATTATCGCTTTGAGTTACAATTTGGTGTAATTGAGTCTGTAGGAAAAGCATTTGATAAAACAGGTCAAATCATTGGATTGACGCTGACAATGCTTAAGAAGCTCATCGTTGGTGATGTTGGCTTAAATAACTTGAGTGGCCCGATTTCAATAGCTAAAGGTGCAGGGACAACCGCCGATTACGGTTTGGTTTACTTCTTAGGCTTTTTGGCTCTGATTAGTGTTAACTTGGGTATTATTAATTTGGTTCCGCTGCCTATGCTTGATGGCGGACATTTGCTCTTTTTCGCTATTGAGGCCATTACTCGTAAACCGGTCCCTGAGAAAGTTCAGGAAATGGGATACAGAGTGGGAGGTGCAATCCTCTTCTCTTTGATGGCTCTGGCAATATTTAATGATTTTACTCGTCTGTGAATGGTTTCTCACAGGCATTGGTAGTAGCAAGGAATAATTAGAATAAGTATGGCGATTAAGCAAATTCTGTTCGCAAGTCTATTAGCCACTAGTGTGGCAGCGAATGGAGCACAAAACTTTGTAGTTCAAGATATCAAGATTGAAGGTTTACAGCGTGTTGCACTTGGTGCAGCTCTACTGAAAATGCCAGTACGTATTGGCGATGAAGTGGATGAAAGCGATGTATCTGAGATCATTCGTGCATTGTATGCTTCGGGTAACTTTGAGGATGTTAAAGTCCTTCGCGATGAAGGTGTTTTAGTTGTTCAAGTGAAAGAACGACCGACTATCGCAAGTATCTCATTCTCGGGTAACAAAGCGATCAAAGAAGAACAACTTCAACAGAACCTAGATGCGTCTGGCGTTCGTGAAGGTGAAGCCCTTGACCGTACTACGCTAAGCAACATCGAGAAAGGTCTTGAAGATTTTTACTACAGTGTTGGTAAGTACAACGCGACAGTAAAAGCGGTTGTGACGCCTTTGCCTCGTAATCGTTCTGACCTTAAGTTTGTCTTTACTGAAGGCGTATCTGCTAAGATTCAGCAAATCAACTTTATCGGTAACGAAGTCTTCTCAGACGCTGAGCTACTTAGCCGCTTTAATCTGAACGTTGATGTTGCATGGTGGAACTTCCTTGCGGATGAAAAATATCAGAAGCAAGTATTAGCGGGTGATATCGAAGCGCTGAAATCTTACTACCTCGACCGTGGTTACCTTAAGTTTAAGGTAGACTCTACTCAGGTTGCGATCTCTCCAGATAAGAAAGGCGTTTATATCACGCTTGGTATTGATGAAGGCGAAGCCTACACCGTTAAAGATGTCGCATTTCGTGGTGAACTTATCGGCCGTGAGGCTGATTTTGAAGCGCTAGTGCCATTTGAAGACGGTGATACTTATAACGGTTCATCGGTAACGTCTTTAGAAGAGAGCGTAAAACGAATTCTTGGTGAATCTGGTTATGCGTACCCACAAGTTCGTACGATTCCTGAATTCAATGATGAGACCAAAGAAGTGTCGTTAGTTATCAATGTAGAAGCGGGTAGCCGTATCTATGTTCGCGACATTCGATTCACGGGCAATAACTCAACGAAAGATGAAGTTCTTCGTCGTGAAATGCGTCAAATGGAAGGCAGCTGGCTTAACTCTAAGTCAATTGATACTGGTAAGAGCCGTCTTAACCGTTTAGGTTTCTTTGAAACGGTTGATGTACAAACAGTTCGTGTTCCTGGTAGTGAAGACCAAGTTGATTTGGTTTACAACGTTAAGGAAGCTAACTCAGGCAGCATCAACTTTGGTGTCGGCTACGGTACGGAATCAGGTGTCAGTTTCCAAGTTGGTTTACAACAAGACAACTTTGCAGGCTCAGGTAACCGTGTTGGTGTAAGTGCCATGATGAACGATTACCAAAAGAACGTGAGTTTAGACTACCGTGACCCATACTGGAACCTTGATGGTGTGAGTCTAGGCGGTAAGATCTTCTACAACGAATTCGAAGCCTCTGAAGCGGGTATTGTCGACTATACCAACCAAAGTTATGGTACTAGCCTAACATGGGGTTTCCCTATGGATGAGCTGAACCGTATCGAGTTTGGTGTTGGTTATACACACAACAAAATCGGTAACGTTCCAACCTATATCCAAGTTGAACAGTTCGCGAGAAGTATTGACCAATATGGTGACGAGCACATCTTAACTGATGACTTCGATATCAATATTTCCTGGACGCGTAACAACTTGAACCGTGGTTTCTTCCCAACTGAGGGTAACCACCAACGTGCTTTCGCTAAAATGACAGTACCAGGCTCTGATGCTAAGTACTTCAAAGCACAGTACGATGTAAAACATTACATCCCGCTGACCAAAAAGCATGAGTTCACACTATTGATGCGTGGCCGATTAGGCTATGGTAATGGTTATGGTCAAACGGATGGTAACGATAACTTGTTCCCGTTCTATGAGAACTACTATGCGGGTGGCTTTACAACCCTACGTGGCTTTGGTTCTAACTCAGCAGGTCCGAAAGCCGTTTACGGAAGCAGTACAGGAAATAACCCTACGTACAGTTCTGCAACCGATGATTCAGTTGGTGGTAACGCGGTTGCTTTGGCCAGTTTAGAGTTAATTGTCCCAACGCCGTTTGCTTCTGATGAAGCGCGCAGCCAGATTCGAACCAGTGTCTTCTTCGACATGGCAAGTGTATGGGATACAGAGTTTGTAGACCGTGGCGCACCTAACAGTGGCAGTCAGTACTACTACGATTACTCTGATCCAACAAATTACCGTTCATCTTATGGTGCTGCCCTGCAATGGATGTCACCGATGGGCCCACTGGTTTTCTCTCTAGCGAAACCAGTTAAAATTTACGAAGGTGATGATGAGGAATTCTTCACATTTACCATTGGTAGAACTTTCTAATATTTAAAGGACAATATTTTGAAAAATATGATTAAAGCAGCAGGTTTAGGCCTTGTAGTTCTTAGCTCTTCTTTCTTTGCAACAGCTGCCGAAGCTGCGCAAAAAGTGGGTTATGTAAACACTGCACAAGTATTCCAGGCTCTACCTCAGCGTGAAGTTGTTCTTCAAAAAATGCAGGAAGAGTTCAAAGATAAAGCGGCTGAGTTACAGAGCATTCAAGCTGAAGCAAAGACTAAGATTGAAAAGCTTAAGCGTGATGGCGAACTACTTGGCCCTGACGAGGTTGAAAAGCTTCGTATTGAAGTAGGCCAACTAGACAGCAAGTACAAAATCAAAGCTCAAGCACTAGAAAAAGCAAGTCAACGTCGTGAAGCACAAGAGAAGCAGAAGCTGTTCAAAGTGATTCAAGATGCTGTAACTAAAGTTGCCGAGAAAGAAGGCTACGACATGATCGTTGATATTCAAGCTCTACAATACGGTAAGCCTGAATACAACATCTCTGAGCAAGTAATTAAATCACTGAAATAAGTTTTATGAAGAACCTGACTTTAGCCGAATTGGCAACGATTACTGGGGGAGAGCTACACGGAGACGGTACGATTACCGTCTCAGCAGTCGCTCCTATGGATAAAGCGCAAGAAGGTAACATTACGTTCCTTTCTAACGTGAAGTACAGCAAGCACCTAGGTGACTGTAAAGCATCTGCTATTATGGTTAAAGAGAGTGAGCGCGAACTGTGTAAGACCAACGTTATTGTGGTTAGTGACCCTTACGTTGCTTTTGCTAAGGTAGCTCAAGCGCTTGATACTACTCCTGCACCCGCAGCGGCTATTGCTGATTCTGCTTCAATCTCTAGCGATGCAACCATTGGGCAAAATGTGTCTATTGGTGCGAACGCTGTGATTGAGTCTGGTGTGGTACTAAGTGATGATGTGATCATCGGTGCTGGATGCTTTATTGGTAAGAATGCGAAAATTGGCACAGGCACTAAGCTATGGGCTAACGTAAGCGTTTACCATGAAGTTGTGATTGGTGAAGCATGTTTGATTCAATCAAGCACTGTTATTGGTTCTGACGGCTTTGGTTATGCGAACGAGAAAGGTGAGTGGGTTAAGATCCCGCAAGTTGGTTCTGTTCGCATTGGTAACCGCGTAGAAATTGGCGCGTGTACTACCATCGACCGAGGCGCATTAGATGACACAATCATTGAAGACAACGTTATCCTAGATAACCAACTTCAGATTGCTCACAATGTTCACATCGGATATGGTTCAGCTATTGCTGGTGGTACTATCATTGCAGGCAGCACGACGATAGGTAAGTACTGTATTATTGGTGGTGGTAGTGTGATTAATGGTCACATTGAAGTTACTGATGGCGTTACAATCACCGGTATGGGGATGGTAATGCGCAGCATCACTGAGAAAGGCATGTACTCTTCGGGTATTCCTTTACAGCCAAACAAAGATTGGCGTAAAACAGCAACGCGTGTTCATCGTATTGATGAAATGAACAAGCGTTTGAAAACCGTTGAAAAACTTATCGAGAAGAGCGCGGAATCATAATTCCAGCATTTCTAATAAAAGGCTCGCGTACAGCGAGTCTTTTTCGTTTATAATCCTTCTAATTAAATAAAGAATATACATAGGAATACGACTTTGACTACTGAACAGACAACGATGAACATTACTGAAATTCAGGAACTATTACCTCATCGCTACCCATTCTTAATGGTTGATCGTGTGACTAGCTTTGAAAAAGAAAAAACACTGACTGCAATTAAGAATGTCTCTGTTAACGAACCTCAGTTCACAGGCCACTTTCCTCAGCTTCCTGTATTCCCAGGCGTGTTGATCTTAGAAGCAATGGCACAAGCAACAGGCCTTCTAGCATTTAAATCTTTCGGTGCGCCTTCTGGTAACGAGCTGTACTACTTTGCTAGTGTAGATAAAGCTAAATTCCGTAAGCCAGTAGTGCCAGGTGACCAACTGGTTATCGAAGTAGAATTCTTAAAAGAGCGTCGTGGCATCGCATCGTTTAACGGTGTTGCTAAAGTTGACGGCGTAGTTGTATGTTCAGCTGAACTTAAATGTGCTCGTAGAGAGTTTTAATATGATTCATGAAACAGCGAAAATTCACCCGGCAGCAGTAATCGAAGGTGATGTAACTATCGGTGCTAACGTGACAGTTGGGCCTTTCACTTACATTGCTGGTAACGTGACAATTGGTGACGACACTGAAGTGATGTCGCATGTTGTGATCAAAGGTCATACAACCATTGGCAAAGAAAACCGTATCTTCCCACATGCTGTTATTGGCGAAGAAAACCAAGACAAGAAATACGGTGGTGAAGAGACAACAGTTGTGATCGGTGATCGCAACGTGATCCGTGAAGCGGTTCAAATCCACCGTGGTACGGTTCAAGACAAAGCAACCACAGTAATTGGTGATGACAACTTACTTTGTGTTAATGCTCACGTAGCACACGATGTTATTGTTGGTAACCACACTCATATTGGTAACAACGCTATTCTTGGCGGTCACGTTACGGTTGGCGACTACGCTGGTGTGATGGCGCTTTCTGCGATTCACCCATTCTGTTCTATTGGTGCTTATGCGTACATTGGTGGCTGTTCTGCTGTAGTTCAAGATGTACTGCCGTACGTGCTTGCACAGGGTAACCATGCTGCTCCATTCGGTCTTAACTTAGTGGGCTTGAAGCGTAACGGATTTGAGAAACCAGAAATTCGTGCACTACAGAAAGCGTACAAAGAGTTATACCGTTCAGGTAAAACACTTGAAGAAGCGAAAGTGGCTTTAGTTGAAATGGCAAAAGAGTTTGCTTCGGTAGCTCCTATGCTAGAAATGCTAGAGAGCTCTGAGCGCGGTATTATTCGTTAATATTTGATGTGGTTATGTACCAATCAATGTGAGTATGACAATAATTACTTCATCAGAATGGTATAACAAAAAGATCGCTACTTGTTAGGCGATCTTTTTTTGTTTTAGGCAAGAAGGGAATTGGAAAACTATGGCACAGCAAGAAGCAGCAACCAATAGCTCGGACTTTGTTTCGAATGAACCACTGCGCGTAGGTATTGTTGTCGGCGAACTCTCTGGCGACACGCTTGGTGAAGGCTTTATTAAAGCGATCAAATCACAGTACCCAAATGCTGAGTTCGTTGGCATTGGCGGGCCAAAAATGAAGGCGCTCGGTTGTGAGTCTCTTTTCGAGATGGAAGAGCTGGCCGTTATGGGCTTAGTTGAAGTACTTGGCCGTTTACCTCGTTTGTTGAAGGTAAAAGCAGAGCTAGTTAAGTATTTCACTCAAAACCCGCCAGATGTGTTTGTAGGTATCGATGCGCCCGACTTTAACCTAAGGCTTGAGTTAGACCTTAAAAATGCTGGTATCAAAACGGTGCATTACGTGAGCCCCTCAGTATGGGCTTGGCGTCCAAAGCGTATCTTTAAAATCGATAAAGCAACTGACTTGGTATTGGCTTTCTTGCCGTTCGAAAAAGCGTTCTACGATAAATATAACGTTGCCTGTGAGTTTGTTGGTCATACGTTGGCAGATGCGATTCCTTTAGAGCCAAGTAAACAGAATGCGCGAGAGCTTTTAGGTCTTGATCAAGACAAGCAGTGGTTGGCCGTATTGCCGGGCAGTCGTGGTGGTGAGATGGGTTTGATTGCTCAGCCATTTATCGAAACTTGCCAGCGTATTAAGCATAAGTATCCGGATATCAATTTTGTTGTTGCGCTCGTTAATGAGCAGCGTAAAAAGCAGTTTACTGAAATCTGGCAATCGACTGCACCTGAGCTTGAATTCACGTTAGTCGAAGATACGGCAACCAACGTGATTACCGCTGCTGATTCTGTGCTCTTGGCTTCAGGTACCGTGGCTCTTGAATGTATGTTACTTAAGCGCCCTATGGTGGTTGGTTACAAAGTAAATAAGCTGACAGGTTACATTGTTAAGAAGTTGGCGATCACTGAGTTTGTATCATTGCCGAATATCTTGGCTGGGGAAGAGATCGTCAAAGAGCATATTCTTGAAGAGTGTCACCCAGACTTTTTGTTCCCATCTGTCGATAAGATGCTATCAGCCGATAACAGTGCCTTGATCGAACGTTTTACTGAGATGCATCATTGGATCCGCAAAGACGCAGACAAACAAGCCGCTAACGCGGTATTGAAGTTGATTGACCGACCTTTTGTTGAAGCATAAAGCGCTTACTTACAGAACATTAAGAGATTAGTTATGGCAGTAAAAGAGAAAAAAGAGCTTCCTCCTTTTGAGTACCCGCAAGGTTACCAGTTGTTTGCTGGTGTGGATGAAGTAGGCCGTGGCCCTTTGGTTGGCGATGTAGTGACCGCTGCGGTTATCCTCGATCCAAACAACCCAATCGAAGGCTTGAACGACTCAAAGAAATTATCTGAGAAAAAGCGCCTAGCTTTGCTTCCAGAAATTAAAGAGAAAGCTCTGGCATGGTCTGTTGGTCGTTGTTCTCCACAAGAAATTGATGAGTTGAATATTCTACAAGCGACGATGGTTGCTATGCAGCGAGCTATCGCAGGGTTGAGCGTTCAACCTGATATGGCGCTAATCGATGGAAACCGTGTCCCAGAACTGCCAATGGACGGTCTTGCTATTGTAAAGGGTGACTTGCGAGTGGCTGAAATCAGTGCGGCGTCGATTATCGCTAAAGTCGTTCGAGACCAAGAGATGGAAGAGCTTGATAAACTTCATCCAGAGTTTGGTTTTGCTAAACATAAAGGTTACCCGACTAAAGCGCATTTCGAAGCGATTGAAAAACATGGCGTAACCGAGCACTACCGTAAGAGCTTTAAGCCAGTAAAACGTATTCTTGGCATAGATTAGAGCGTATTGATTAAGCTCTATATAGACTAGAGCTTACGTTAACTAGAGCTGGGCTTCGAATAAAGTTGCTAACTTGCGGTAGAAAAAAATAGAATACACACAGTTGTAATCCTAGGCTCAAACCTAGAACTCAGGAAAAATAATGTCAGATCCAAAATTTGTTCACCTACGCGTACACAGTGATTTTTCTATGGTGGATGGCCTATCCAAGGTGCCTCCATTAGTTAAAAAAGTCGCTGAAATGGGTATGCCTGCTCTAGCACTTACCGACTTTACCAACCTGTGTGGTTTGGTTAAGTTCTACGGTACTGCTCATGGGTGCGGGGTTAAACCAATTATTGGTGCTGACTTCCTAATGCAGTCTCCAGAGTTCGGTGACGAGTTGACCAAGCTCACCGTCATTGCAACCGACAATAAAGGTTATAACAATCTAACGCTGCTTATCTCAAAAGCCTACCTTCGCGGTCATGTTCAGCATCAGCCTGTTATTGATAAAGAGTGGCTAATTGAGAATGCCGAAGGCCTAATTATCCTATCGGGTGCGAAGGAAGGTGAGATTGGTAAGGCGTTACTGAAAGGCAACCGTGAGCTGGTGGCAAGCAGCGTCGAGTTTTACAAAACGTACTTCGCCGATCGTTTTTACTTGGAACTGATTCGTACTGGACGTCCGGATGAAGAGTCTTACCTGCACTTCGCGTTAGAGCTTGCTGAGCAAGAAGACTTGCCTGTTGTTGCGACCAACGAAGTAGTATTCCTTACAGAAGACCTTTTTGATGCCCATGAAATCCGCGTGGCGATTCATGATGGCTTCACGATGGTCGATCCTCGTCGTCCTAAAAATTACAGCGCACAACAGTATCTTCGTAGCGAAGAAGAGATGTGCGAGTTGTTCTCAGATATACCTGAAGCACTTGAGAATAGTGTTGAGATTGCCAAGCGTTGTAATGTAACGGTTCGTCTGGGCGAATACTTCCTGCCTAACTTCCCAACGGAAGGTTTGGCGATTGAAGACTTCCTGATCAAGAAATCTGAAGAAGGTCTTGAGCGACGTCTAGCGTTCCTATTCCCAGATGAAAAAGTTCGTGCTGAGCGCAGGCCGGAATACGATGAGCGACTTAAGATCGAGCTCGAAGTTGTCAATAACATGGGTTTCCCAGGTTATTTCTTGATCGTAATGGAGTTTATCCAGTGGTCAAAAGACAACGATGTGCCCGTAGGTCCAGGGCGTGGTTCTGGTGCCGGTTCTTTGGTGGCTTACGCGCTTGATATCACCGACCTTGATCCGCTTGAGTACGATCTACTTTTCGAACGTTTCTTGAACCCAGAACGTGTATCGATGCCCGATTTTGATATCGACTTCTGTATGGATAAACGTGACCAAGTAATTGATCACGTTGCTGAAATGTATGGTCGTGATGCGGTATCTCAGATCATCACTTTTGGTACCATGGCGGCAAAAGCGGTAATCCGTGACGTAGGCCGTGTACTGGGACACCCGTTTGGTTTCGTCGATCGAATCTCAAAGCTTGTACCGCCAGATCCGGGCATGACGCTCGAAAAAGCGTTCCTTGCTGAACCGGCATTGCCAGAGCTTTACGATGGCGATGAAGAAGTCCGTGAGCTAATTGATAAGTGTCGCATCCTTGAAGGTTGTACGCGAAATGCCGGTAAGCATGCGGGTGGTGTTGTTATATCACCTACCACGATCACCGATTTTGCACCAATTTATGCCGATGCTGAAGGTAACTTCCCAGTAACGCAATTCGATAAGAATGACGTTGAAACAGCTGGCTTGGTTAAGTTCGACTTCTTGGGTCTGCGTACCCTGACCATCATCGACTGGGCGTTAGGCCTAGTGAACCCACGTTTGAAGAAAGAGGGTAAAGAGCCGGTTCGTATCGAGTCGATTCCTCTTGATGACCAAGCGTCGTTCAATCTATTACAAAATTCTGAAACCACCGCGGTATTCCAGCTGGAATCGCGTGGTATGAAAGACCTGATTAAACGTCTACAGCCCGACTGTTTTGAAGATATCATCGCATTGGTAGCCCTGTTCCGTCCGGGTCCTCTGCAATCAGGCATGGTAGATAACTTTATCGACCGTAAACACGGCCGTGAAGCGGTATCTTACCCTGATGAAACGTGGCAACACGAATCACTGAAAGAGACACTAGAACCTACCTACGGCATCATCCTGTACCAAGAACAGGTAATGCAGATTGCACAGATTCTGGCAGGCTATACGCTTGGCGGCGCGGATATGTTGCGTCGTGCGATGGGTAAGAAAAAGCCAGAAGAGATGGCGAAACAGCGTGGTACCTTTAAAGAGGGCGCTGAAGCCAACGGTGTTGATGGCGAACTTGCCATGAAGATCTTTGACTTGGTAGAGAAATTTGCGGGCTACGGCTTTAACAAATCTCACTCGGCTGCATACGCACTGGTTTCTTATCAAACGCTATGGCTGAAAACGCACTACCCAGCGGAATTTATGGCTGCGGTAATGACGGCGGATATGGATAACACCGAGAAGGTTATCGGCCTTGTTGATGAATGTTTCCGTATGAAGCTCAAGCTTTTGCCACCAGATATCAACTCGGGTCTGTACCGCTTTAACGTCGATGAAGATGGCGCGATTGTTTATGGCATCGGTGCGATCAAAGGGGTCGGTGAAGGCCCTATTGAAGCAATCATTGAAGCGCGAAACAAAGGCGGTTACTTTAAAGACTTATTCGACTTCTGTGCACGCCTTGATCTGAAGAAGGTCAACAAACGTGTTATCGAAAAGTTGATTCTATCCGGAGCCTTAGATAGATTAGGTCCTCACCGAGCGGCGATGATGGCATCTTTGAAAGATGCGGTGAAGGCGGCGAGCCAACATCACCATGCCGAGTCTTTTGGTCAATCTGATATGTTTGGTGTGTTGACCGACGCTCCGGAAGAGGTTGAGCACAAGTATACCCAAGTGCCTAAATGGCCTGAGAAGGTTTGGCTTGAGGGTGAACGTGAAACGCTTGGTTTGTATTTAACGGGTCACCCGGTTAATGCTTACATCAAAGAGTTAGCGAAATACACCAGCTGTCGCTTAAAAGATGCCACGCCAACGCGTCGTGACCAATCACTAACGATTGCTGGCTTGGTGATTGCTGCGAGAGTGATGACGACAAAGCGCGGTACGCGAATCGGTTTGATGACACTTGATGACCGTTCGGGCCGAATGGAAGTGATGTTGTTCTCGGATGCGCTCGATCGCTACGCAGAATTGCTCGAAAAAGACAAAATTGTGGTCGTTTCCGGACAGGTCAGCTTTGATGATTTCAATGGCGGGCTTAAAATGTCCGCGCGCGAGGTCATGGACTTAGGAAGCGCCCGTGAGAAATATGCTCGTGGGGTGTCGATATCTATCGACCAATCCCAAATTAACGGTCAATTTTTTGAACGCTTTAGTCAAATCTTAGAACCTTATAGAGCCGGAACGGTCCCAGTCAATGTATACTACCAGCGTGCCGACGCTAGAGCGCGGTTAACATTGGGCACAGAATGGCGTGTGACGCCAAGTGATACATTACTAGACGAATTAAAACAGCTGCTTGGAAATAGCCAAGTAGAACTCGAATTTAACTAAAATTTAGCTTCGCGAATGCGGAGCTGAATCAACAAGGATTCATAGATGAGCCTGAACTTTCTAGAATTTGAAAAGCCTATCGCTGAACTTGAAGCAAAAATCGAAGCGCTACGTGACGTTTCGCGTCACGGTGGTGACACAGCGGTAGATCTAGACAAAGAAATCGAACAACTAGAGAAAAAAAGCTTAGAGCTTAAACAGAAAATCTTTAGTGACTTAGGTGCATGGCAGGTAGCTCAACTTGCTCGTCACCCTCAACGTCCTTACACCAAAGATTACCTGGAGCATGCATTCACAGAGTTTGAAGAGATGGCGGGCGATCGCGCTTACGCTGACGACAAAGCTATTGTGGGTGGTATGGCTCGTCTAAATGGCCGTCCTGTTATGGTTATTGGCCACCAGAAAGGTCGTGAGACTAAAGAGAAAGTGATCCGTAACTTTGGTATGCCAAAGCCAGAAGGTTACCGTAAGGCGCTTCGTCTAATGGAAACCGCTGAGCGTTTCAACATGCCTATTATTACTTTCATCGACACTGCGGGCGCATACCCAGGTGTTGGCGCTGAAGAGCGTGGTCAATCTGAAGCTATCGCTAAAAACCTAAAAGTGATGGCTGGCCTTTCAGTTCCTGTTATTTGTAACGTTGTGGGTGAAGGCGGTTCTGGTGGTGCACTAGCGATTGGTGTTGGTGACTACGTGAACATGCTTCAGTACTCTACGTACTCAGTAATCTCTCCAGAAGGTTGTGCTTCAATCCTATGGCGCGATTCAGATAAAGCACCACAAGCAGCTGAAGCGATGGGCCTGATTGCTCCTCGTCTTAAAGAGCTTGAGCTTATCGACGAAATCATTCCAGAGCCTCTAGGCGGCGCGCACCGTGACCCTGCACAAACGGCTCAGAACATGAAAGACATGTTAGTTAAACAGCTAGAAGAGCTAGAGCAGTTCGACAACGAAACGTTGCTTGAGCGTCGTTACCAGCGCCTAATGAGCTACGGTTACTGCTGATAAGTTGCCTTAGCGATAAGGCTCTAGCTATACGAACAAATGATGAAAGGGTTGGACTCAGTGCCAACCCTTTTTTATTATTAAGACATTATCCCGTCACACACGATTTCTTGGTTTATTAGTCTCATGACACACTTAATTGATACCTTCACATTTGTACTTAGCCAAAGCGAGCTCAAACCTTGTCGGTTGGTGGTTGCTTTTAGTGGTGGTGTCGATTCACGAGTTTTGTTGGAGCTAGCTTCACAATACGCTAAGTCCCATCACATTGAGTGCTGTGCGGTACATGTTCATCATGGCTTAAGCAACAATGCTGATTACTGGGCAGGGCAGTGCCAAGCATGGTGTGATGCTTTGTCGGTTTCCTTGTTCATTGAACGAGTCTCGCTAGATATCAGCAGTGGAGAAAGCGTTGAAAAGTTGGCTCGAGACGCGCGATACCAAGCCTTTAAAAAGCATATTAGACAAGGTGATGTATTAGTTACAGGTCAACACATCGATGACCAAGTCGAGACTTTCTTGTTGGCGTTGAAGCGTGGCAGTGGTCCGAAAGGGCTCTCTTCAATGGCGAAAGTGATGCCGTTTGCTAATGCTTATATCGTTCGCCCACTGCTGTCGGTGACGAGAACGGATATTGAAGGGGCGGCGCGCGATATGGCTTTAACTTGGGTAGAAGATGAGAGTAATCAAGACGTTCGCTTTGACCGCAATTTTATTCGTCATCAAGTCACTCCGGCTCTGACCGAGCGTTGGCCTAGTTTCCGAGAGTCGGTCAGTCGCAGCGCTCAGCTATGTGCAGAGCAAGAGTTACTGTTGGATGAGTTGTTAGAATCCCACTTACAGCAAGCTTTAGGTGGCAACCAGAACCAAAGCTTAAGCATCGAAGCGTTATACCAGCACTCTGGTTTACTACGCGCACGTTTATTAAGAATGTGGCTTAACCATTGTAATCAACCGATGCCGAGTCAAAAGCAACTCCAGCTTATCTGGGAGGAAGTGGCGTGTGCTCAGCTTGATGCTAACCCTAAGCTGGTGTTAAACGGCGTTGAAGTTAGGCGTTTTAATCAAACACTCTATTTGGTTCGAGAGACTAAAGATCTATCGGGCTGGCAAGGTGACGTTTCTGTTGGAGGAAGGTTGGTTCTGCCTGATGGCTTGGGAGGTGTCAGCTTGCAACTGGGGGGACCTGAGTCCGAACCTGGTCGTCGTGTACAAACGTTCAGCTTACCAAACCAAAATGCGGTATTACGTGTTACCTTTAACCCCGAAGGATTATCGGCTCACCCTGTTGGGCGCGGTCATAGCAGGAAGCTGAAAAAGTTGTTTCAAGAGTACCAAGTACCCAGTTGGTTAAGACGCAGAACGCCGATATTAATGGATGGTGATCGAGTGATCGCTGTTTTAGGCTTATTCGTAGATAAAAACTACGAAGGTCAAGATTGTGAAGCGCTTTGGAGCAAGTAGAAAAAGTTTGTGTCACAATTCACCGTCACTTTAATAAAAATAATTAATGGAATATGCAATGAAGAAAATTACACTAGGATTAGTTCTTGGATTTGGACTATTGAGTGGTAACGCTCTGGCGGGTGATGTTGCTGCGGGTCAAGCTAAAGCAGCAATCTGTGCAGCATGTCATGGTGCTGACGGTATCGCAGTGATCCCAGGCTACCCAAACCTTAAAGGTCAAAACGAGCAATACATCGCTTCATCAATTAACGCATATAAGAACGGCCAGCGCACCGGCGGTTTGGCCGCTGTAATGAAGGCTCAAGCTTCAATGCTGAATGATGCAGATATTGCTAACCTAGCCGCTTACTACGCAAGCCTTAAGTAAAACCTTCTTAAAGCGCTGATTAAACAAGATGATAAATTTCGAGCCAGAGCTTTAATGCTCTGGCTTTTTTCATTGAATGTTTACTATAGCTAACCGATAATGAGCCATTCGCACAGTTTAAGGGATGAACATGAAAAAGATTGAAGCCATTATCAAGCCATTCAAACTTGATGATGTACGTGAAGCACTTGCAGAAGTGGGTATTACGGGTATGACAGTATCTGAAGTTAAAGGCTTTGGACGTCAGAAAGGTCATACTGAGCTATATCGTGGCGCAGAGTACATGGTCGACTTTTTACCTAAAGTGAAATTAGAAATCGTTGTGACCGACGAAGTGGCTGACCAATGTGTTGATACCATCATCGAGACGGCTCAAACAGGTAAAATTGGTGACGGTAAGATCTTCATTACTGACGTTGAACGTGTGGTACGTATTCGTACTGGCGAAGAAGACGAAGACGCCGTATAAAAAAACTATTACCCTAAAAGGAGCGTTTATCGCTCCTTTTTCATTTCTGGTAGGGTGCTGTATGTTTAAGAAAACCATCATTGTTATCACACTGCTGATAACGCTTGTTGTCGTTAGTTTTCATTTTATCTTTGTGATACCGAATAAACCCAACCTGATCACTTCCTCTCAAAGTACCAGCAACGACATCTACAGCTGTTACCAAAACTCTGCACCGAAAGCGATTGATGTGTCTGACGGCTTAGATATTACCGTGTGGAATATCTACAAGCAAAACCGCAGTAATTGGCAGAGTGAGTTGAATAAGCTGTCAGCAGGTAGCGATTTAGTTTTGCTGCAAGAAGCGAGTATGACAGAAGGGCTTCGCCAATGGGTGACAAGTGGTCAGTGGGGAAGTACACGAGTTAATGCGTTTGAAGCCTTTGAGAAAAGTGCTGGTGTACTTAACTTAGCGACGCATTTACCGATCGAAGCTTGTGCTTATACTCATGAAGAACCTTGGCTTCAATTGCCTAAATCCGCGCTTTGGTCTCGTTACCTGCTCAGTAATGGCGAAGAACTGGCGGTGATTAATATTCATGCTGTGAACTTTACCTTTGGTACCGAAGATTACGAGGCTCAGCTCAAGAGCTTAACTGACAATCTGCAAAAGTATCGTGGGCCTGTTATTTTTGCTGGGGATTTTAATAGTTGGAGTGAGGCTCGCTTCGCTGTATTGAAAGATGCGTTGGAAAAGGTTGGTTTGACAGAGGTTGCTTTTGATCCAGATGATCGCACTCAATTTATTACGGGTTTAGTGCTAGACCATGTGTTCTATCGAGGGCTCGAGGTAGAAAAAGCAAAAGCGCCCATTACGGACGCTTCTGATCATAACCCAATGCGAGTGACGTTTAAGGCTAAATAGACGAGTGAATTTTCGCCAGCCTTCTTTTTATCTCTTCAGCTTAGAAGATTAAAATGTAGAGCGCCCAGATTAGGTAGTAGCCAATCCATGGTAAGCCAGAAATTACCAATGCTTGACCACGTTCAAACTCAGTCCAAGTTAATACCGCTGCATAACCCAGTACGATGTACCATGGTAATAATAGTGGCAACGAGCTAGCAAACTGTGACCACTCATTGGTTAGTGGTAACTTAATTAAGCCGTTTAAGCTGTTCAAGTCAGCAGCGTAGTTCATCACATGCCCATGCTTAAGTATCAGGCTTGCGTAGCTCGCAATGTCGCCTAAAACTGCAGGGAAGATGATAACGGATGCCGCTGCAAACCATCGCCAAAAGCTATGTTGATGTTGACTTGGCTTAGTTGCGAGGTTAAACCAGAATGCCAACAAAACGATGGTTAGCGTTCGGCTAAATACGTCGTTGATGATTTCACTTGCGAGTAGGGTGTTGCTGTCGAGTAACGCCAATTGGTCAGGGTTAGTTTGAGCCAGTTGTTGTGACAATTCAGCACTTAGCCATGCAAAATCTACATTCGAAAAATAAGCACCCCAAAACAAAAAGGGGCTGAGCATTAATACGACGTAGGGTTGCCATCCCCAAGCACTTCGTTGATAAAGCGCTAAGAAACACGCTGTTGGTGAACGGAATATATCCAACAGCATGACGAGTGGGTTACTTGACGGATTCATACACTTACCTTAGTTACATCAACATACAGCTTCAGTTTTTGTCCTGGCTGTAGGTATTTCTTGTTCTGCAAAGCGTTCCATTTTACAACATCTGCACTTTTTACTTTGAACTTTGATGCAATACCGCTGACTGTGTCACCTGATCTTACGTTATAGAAGATGGTGCGGATGATGGCACCGTCAGAACCGTTCTTCCAAATGACCAACTCTTGACCAACTCGTAACGTGTCGCGTGGCCCCATACCATTCCACTTAGCAAGTGATTGGTGAGATACCTTATTTGCGCGTGCAATCGTCCATAAGCTGTCACCACTTTTTACTTTGTGGGTTAGCTTATATTGACCGCGACTCTTTGACTGTGTGTTTGCTAGACGGTTTGAAGCGCTGAGAGCGTAAGCTTTATCATCTTTAGTCGAAGTAGGGATCAGTAGGTGCTGACCAATACGAATATTGTTGTTGGTCAAACCGTTCGCTGAGCGAATCACTTTGCTGGTGGTGTTGTATTTATTTGCCAGTACGCTGATGCTGTCGCCAGATTGAACCTTGTAACGTACTAGCTTCATGCCTTTGCCTTTATTGGCCGTGACTTCTCTGTTGAACTTTTCAACTGAATCTAAGGGAAGCAGTAATTGTTGGTGTTTTTCTGGTGCCGTCGCCCACTGGTTATAGGCAGGGTTATAGCCTTGCAGCTCTTTTACTGGAATGCCTGCGTAGTTAGCTGCGATTGCTAAATCCAGTTGCTCTTCCGGGTTAACTAGAGTCAGCACCGGCTTGTTTGGAATTGCAGGAATATCAATGCCATATTTTTCTTGGTTGGCAATTACGTCGGCCAGTGCCAGCAGCTTAGGTACGTAGCTGCTAGTCTCTTTTGGCAGGTCCAGTGAGAAGAAGTCGATTGGCTTACCAAGCTTCTTGTTCTTGCGGATTGCGCTGTTTACACGTCCACCACCACTATTGTAGGCAGCGATTGCGTGTTGCCAGTTGCCATCAAAACGTTTGTTTAGGTCGGTTAGGAAATCCAATGCAGCATCGGTTGAAGCGGCAACATCTCGGCGGCCGTCGTACCAGAAGTTCTGTTCTAGCCCGTAAGCTTCACCGGTGCCTGAAATGAACTGCCATAAGCCAGCGGCGCTACCGTGAGAATACGCAAATGCATCAAATGAGCTTTCAACAACGGGCAACAGTGCCAGTTCTAAAGGCAGGTCTCTTTCTTCGATCTTGGTGGTGATCAAATAAAGGAAAGGCTCAGCACGTTTTGATACGGTTTTTAGATGACTAGGGTGTTTAAGATACCAAGTTCGGTAGTAGTCGACCTTCTTTTGGTCGGGCACTTCCATTTCAAGTTGCATAGCAATACGTTTCCAAACATCTTCTTGTGTTTGTGGAGTAACGACAGGTGCTTCAACTTTTGGCTCTTTGTTGGTCGCATCTGGTGAAACGTTCGTTTGAGAAACTTCTTTAGTAGGAGAGGTGTTGGTTTGCTTGGAAGCTTGGTCTGGATTCTCTGACTGAGTTAATTGGCAACCAGAAAGTAGTAATACCAAAGCCCAGCTGTACTTAACTCGCATGTTACAGCCTTTTTAATAAACGGCCGATGATAATACTTGCCACCCCCTATGAGTGACAAGTCTGTATTTGTTAAAATTCGTTCTTCCACGCACGTAAAGCGGTAAATACTGATAAAGGATCAGTTTGCTCAGTACGATTAGACACTGATTTCACTACACTTGGCTCGGTATAGCGCAAGAAGGGGTTAACAAACTTCTCTTGTCTCAAATTTGTGGGGATGGTCGACTTATTTTGGGCTCGCAGTCGGTTCACTTGGTCGCGATATTGCTGCAAATGTTGGTTATCAGGCTCAACCGCTAATGCGAAAGCGATATTGGCTGCAGTGTATTCATGCGCACAATACACTTCGGTTTCTTGAGGCAGCGCTGTGATCTTATTCAGCGCATCGAACATCTGTTGTGGTGTGCCTTCCATGATTCGGCCACAGCCTGCTGAGAACAAGACATCACCACAAAATAGTTTGGCATCACCCACATAGCCAATATGACCCGCAGTGTGTCCGCTTAGTCCTAACACGAGGAAGACTTCACCAAACAGTTCTAACTGGTCACCATCATCAACCGGATGCGTTAATGTCGGGATAGGTTCATTTCGAGGGCCAACAACATCGACGCCGGGAAATTGTCTTACCAACTCTGGAACGCCACCAATGTGATCGTGGTGGTGGTGTGTAATCAAGATTGCATCTAAAGTTAGCTCATGGTTCGCTAAGTACTCTAATACTGGAGCCGCATCACCAGGGTCGACGACAGCACAACGGCGATCGCTATTTTCAATCAGCCAGATGTAATTGTCGTTAAATGCAGGTATGCTTTTGATATGTAACATTATTGGTTCTCCAGTCACTTTCAGTGCGACAGAATAAGTGAGACAGATTATTGATGAAGCCAGCACGTAGCAGAAAGAAGTTTGAACATCCCTACACTTGGGCACAGTTGCACAATGGGGACTGGTTGAGAGAATCTATTCAAACTCGACTCGATGAGTGGTGCCCAAAGCTATTTGGTTACCATATGCTCAAGCTCGGCGGCCTCAGTAGTGAGATTTCTAGCTGCACATGCAACATTCAACATCAAGTAAACCTAGATATCCAGAACCCATTACATAATGTGATAGCAGATGGCTATAATTTACCCTTTTTGGAGAAAAGCTTTGATGTTGTGGTGCTCAGTCATCAATTAGATTATAGCAATGACCCGCATCGATTATTGAGAGAAGTCGACCGAGTGATGATGGACGATGGCTATATCATCATTACTGGCTTCAACCCTTTCAGTGTGACGGGGCTCGCCAGTTTGATGCCTTGGCGAAAGAACAGCTTGCCTTGGAGTGGGCGCATGTACACGCCAAATCGAATTAAAGACTGGCTCGGTGTGCTTAATTATGAAGTGATTCATTGTGATACCTACGCGTTGTTTCCGATGAGTAAGTATCAAGCGATGTGGACGTGGTTGGAGAACGCTTTAGGTGGCTGTGCCTCTTTTGCTGGCAGCCAATACTTTATTGTTGCTCGCAAGCGTACTTACCCGCTCAAACCTATCAAGCCGCATTGGCACCTTAAGCGACGCTTCTCGCCCGTTGGAGCGAGTTTTAGAACCAACACGCGCCGTACAATGGATTCAGCTAAAGCTTCATATCCGTTAAAAACAGAAAAAGCCGACTAGTTGTCGGCTTTTCATCTATTAGTTCTGTTAAGAAACTATCCAATAGTTTAAGGCGTTATCAATTAGTTCCAGGAACAATAAATCGTTTTCTGAAATGTACGTCTAATTTCAAAAGATGTTAGCTTGGTTGATAGCCCGTATCTTCTTGAGTCGGATTTTCCGCTGCGTTTCTTGCTAAATCATCACACATTTCGTTTTCTCTGTGTCCGGCGTGTCCTTTTACCCAGCGCCAATCCACGCTATGGCGAGCGGTTTCTTTATCGAGCCTTTGCCACAGATCGGCATTTTTAACCGGTTTCTTATCGGCTGTTTTCCAGTCACGCTTTTTCCAGTTGTGAATCCACTGTGTGATGCCTTGACGCACGTATTGGCTATCTGTGGTCAGAATCACAGAGCAAGGTTCTTTGAGGGCTTGGAGAGCAACGACAGCGGCGAGCATTTCCATACGGTTATTGGTTGTTAGCGTGAAGCCTTCTGCTAGCGTCTTCTCGACTTTTTTGTAGCGAAGTACGATGCCATAGCCGCCGGGACCTGGGTTGCCTAAACAAGAACCATCAGTGAAAATTTCAACTTGTTTCGTCATGATTTGATACTATTACCTCAAGCACATTATCGGCATAGTCTGACACAGTTATCCTTATGAATACCAGTAGCACTCCAGAACAAAGCACGAACGAAAAAAACAGTTCGAACGAAAATAAGCGCATTGTTGTACTCGATACCGAAACCACCGGTATGAATACAGAAGGTGGTCCTCACTATATGGGGCACCGCATCGTTGAAATTGGTGCAGTAGAGATCATCAACCGTAGGTTGACCGGGCGTCACTTTCACGTCTACATCAAGCCTGATCGTGCGATTCAAGAAGAGGCGATTGGCGTTCACGGTATTACCGATGAATTCTTGATTGATAAGCCTGAGTACCAAGACATACATAAAGAGTTTCTCGACTTTATCAAAGGTGCTGAGCTGGTGGCTCATAACGCGCCCTTCGATACGGGCTTTATGGACTATGAGTTTGAGAAGCTTAATCCAGCGATAGGTAAAACGGATGACTACTGTAAAGTTACCGATACCTTGGCGATGGCGAAGAAGATATTCCCAGGTAAAAGAAATAACCTAGATATCTTATGTGACCGTTATGGTATTGATAACTCGCACCGTACTCTTCACGGCGCATTGCTCGATGCGGAGATCCTAGCCGACGTCTACTTATTGATGACGGGTGGTCAAACTTCGCTGCAATTTAACGCTGGTCAACAGGAAGGCGAAGCGGAAAGCATACGAAGAGTAGAAAGTGGTCGAAAATCCCTAAAGGTTTTACGAGCTACGGCCGATGAAGTAGAAGCGCATCAAAGTCGTTTAGATCTCGTCGAGAAAAGCGGAAGCTGCCTCTGGCGTCAGTAGGGAGAAAGTATGTTAAGGGTATTGGCTACCGGTTGCTTATTGCTGTTAAGCTTTGGCTTACATGCAGCAACAGAATCCGTAATGAGTTTATTGGACAACCGTTTTCGAGTTGATCCCAGTATTGAACAAGTCACCTTTGTGATTTATCGAGCCGATAACTCTAAATCTGTCGTTTTGGTTCGCCCGGATGGCAAGAAATACTACTCTTGGCGCAATGCTGATAATGTCCGTTGGTACGAAGAATCGTCCATGGACATTATCTCTATCGACAACCCGATGCCCGGCCCTTGGCAAGCAATAGGTAATGTCTCACCTAAGAACAATATCAAGCTCCTATCTCACCTAGTTTTAGATGCTAATGAGTTTCCCGACAAGTTGTATCAGACAGAACGCATCAAATTTACCGCTCGACTGACTTCTGATGGTAAGCCGCTTGTGCTACGCGATTTTCTCGATCGCGTGAAGCTTAAAGTCACCTTTACTAAGTTTGTTGAAAACGAAGAGTCTTTAGTAAGAGAAGCGCGCCCGGTGCCTGTTGTGATGGGCGAGTTTGCCGATGATGGCGCTGATCTTGATGAAAAAGCCGGAGATGGTGTGTTCACTGTCTCTTTACCAATTGATATCGAGCCTGGTAAATACAGAGCGCGTATTACTTCTGGCAATGGCGTTTTCCTGCGAGCGCAAGAGCAAGAAGTCTTGGTTTACCCAACACCAATTACTACCACCTTCATTCAGTCACGAAAAGAGGGCTTACCTCATACTATTGTGGTGTCTGGTGAGCAGGGGATGATCGCACCGAGCTCGTTAGCGGTTCATGTTGAGCACAAGGCTCCTGATGAGTATGTGATGTACAAGCAGGGGCAAGCTGAAGTTGACGCAATGAAAGTCGCTTTAGAGGTGCCTTACAATGGCGATTTAGGGATATATAATTGGTCAGGGATGGTTTATGCCACTGATACTTCAAGTCAGCGCCCACTGACCTTTCCAATTACCGAGCAGTCGTACAGCGTTGTTGAAGATATCGACTTAGCAGAGTCACGACGTCTTCAAGAAGAAGCACTTGCTGAACAGAAGCGTATCGCAACAGAGTTGATGATCCTTCAAAAACGTGAAGATGACCGACAACGAAGTATGATCATTATTGCGGTGGGTAATGTGGTCGCGATTCTATTGGGTTTACTGATTTGGTTTGTAATTCGTAAAGTGACAGCCAAGAAAAGAGCGCTACCTGAGATGCAGCTCAAGGCACCAAAGTAATTCGTTCGCGTCATTGAGCTATTCGGAGATTAAAAACATTCGTGCACATAATAGTGCTGAGAATAAAAAAACGGGACTCATAGGAGTCCCGTTTTTGTTCTAGTCCAGAGCCTAGGCGACGTTATCAATCGATTGTTCTGGGTACTGAGACTTTGCTGCAAGCTCCTCTGGTGAGAAGTCATCCACGTTAATCGTGTACAGTCTATGTTCCTCTGCGCTAATCAGAAGGTTCGCTTCTTCTTGCGTTAAGATACCTTTTTCAAGTCCTAATTGAGCAACAAGATCAAGTCGTAAGAAGGCACGTTTTTGATGTGTCTCTTTGCAGACTTTGTCGAACAGAGGTTCAGCTTGAAGAATCACTTCTAGCGCTTTTTCAATCTTACCTACTGGGTTGTATTCCGTTGCTTCCAGGTATTGGCCGCGACCGATACGAGAGCGTGTTTCACTTGGTGTTTGTAGAATGTGCGCGACTTTGCTATCCAGTTTGTCGTTTGGTGCACGACGGATACGGCCAAATGGCATTAGCACAACACGAAGTAGACGACCAATCACAGGGTTAGGGAAGTTAGCTAAGAACTCATCAATCGCCACTTCAGTCTGACGTAAGCTATCTTGCATACCCCAATGTACTAACGGCAGATCTTCAGCGTGGCTGCCTTCGCTTTCAAAGCGTTTCAGCGTTGCTGATCCGAGGTAAAGTTGACTCAGGATATCCCCCAGTCTTGCTGATAAACGTTCTCTACGCTTAAGTGAGCCACCTAGAACTGCCATTGAGATATCAGACAGTAGCGCTAGGTTTGCACTGTAGCGGTTTAGCTGTTGGTAGTAACGTTGTGTCTGTTTATCTGTTTTATTTGAAGGTGTTGGCGCATCTGAACCACGACCATCGGTTAAACCAAACCACAAGCTGCGGACTAGATTACTCATAGTAAAGCTAACGTGTCCTGCTAACGCTGAATCGAACTTATCAAGCGCATCACTACTTTCAGAATAAGCCGCTTCCATTTCATTAAGAACATAAGGGTGGCAACGAATCGCCCCTTGACCATAGATGATCATTGAACGAGTTAGGATGTTTGCGCCTTCAACCGTAATCGCGATAGGCGAACCTTGGTAACCACGAGCTAGGAAGTTCGAGGGGCCCAAACAAATGCCTTTACCGCCGACGATATCCATCGCATCAATGATGCTGCGTTGGCCACGGTGAGTACAGTGGTACTTAACGATTGCAGAGATAACTGAAGGCTTTTCGCCAAGGTCGATACCTGCAACGGTTAGGTTACTCGCAGCGTCCATTACATAAGCGTTACCTGCAAGGCGTGCAAGTGGCTCTTCAACCCCTTCCATGCGACCAATCGGTTGTTTGAACTGACGACGGATACGAGCGTAAGCACCTGTTGCAAGCGCTGCTGATTTAATACCACCTGTTGAGTTTGAAGGCAGTGTGATACCACGACCAACCGACAGACACTCAACCAGCATGCGCCAGCCTTGGCCTGCCATTTTCTGGCCACCAATGATGAAGTCGATAGGCACGAAGATATCGTCGCCTTGCGTTGGACCGTTCTGGAAAGGTACGTTTAGCGGGAAGTGGCGGTTGCCAATTTCTACGCCTTTTAAATCTGTTGGGATAAGCGCACAAGTGATGCCTAGATCTTTTTGATCACCAAGCAGACCATCAGGGTCACGCAGTTTAAAAGCCAAGCCTAATACCGTCGCGACAGGTGCTAGGGTGATGTAACGCTTGTTCCAAGTTAGGCGCATCCCCAATACTTCTTCGCCTTGCCATTCACCTTTGCATACAACACCGTAATCTGGGATTGAACCTGCATCTGAACCGGCTTCTGGACTGGTTAGGGCAAAACAAGGGATCTCTTTACCTTCCGCTAGGCGCGGCAGGTAGTGGTTTCTTTGTTCTTCAGTACCGTAGTGTTGTAATAGCTCACCAGGGCCTAATGAGTTAGGTACGCCAACCGTTGATGACAATACGCTAGAAACGCCGGTTAGCTTCTGAAGAACCAAAGATTGAGCGTAAGCCGAGAATTCTAAACCGCCGTATTTTTTCTTGATGATCATGGCGAAGAATTTATGGTCTTTCAGGTATTGCCATACTTCTGGTGGCAAATCAGCAAGCTCATGTGTCACTTGGTAATCGTTGACCATTTCACACACGGTATTCACTGGACCATCTAAAAACGCTTGCTCGGCTTCAGAGAGTTTCGGGTCAGCAATGTTCTGAAGCTTCTTCCATTCAGGTTTGCCTTTGAACAGCTCTGCTTCCCACCATACAGTGCCAGCTTCTAGTGCTTCTTTTTCTGTCTGAGACATCGCCGGAAGAACTTTCTTAAATAAAGAGAGCGCTTTTTGGCTGATTAGGGTCTGACGAATGGTCGGTACAGCAAAGATCGCAACGGCTAACAAGTAACAAAGCCAGCCAGTGACTGCCACGCCACCAAACATTGTTAATGCTACCATTGCGCCGGTTAATACAACTAACGCACGTACCAGACTAACTCTATGGTAAAGACAGACGCCTAAGATGGCTGTCATGCCGAGTAGGGAGAGCAATATGTTCATGATCGATTTCCTTTTCAGAGATCACTTATTGTTATTAAGTTTTAGGTAAGAGGTCTAACCAGTCAAGTGTAAACAGAATATTAAATATTTGTAAAACTCCAAAGTGAATAAAAAGTGATCTCAATAGAGCTAAAGTTCTAATTGTGAGAGGTTGGTGGCGAATATTTGGACGGATTTACAGTGAGACCCTAATTAAGGTGGCAATCTTTGGGCTTAAGTGTCGACACTATTTCATGTTTGTGGGTAAACTCAGATATAAAGAGGGGAAAACCCTCAGCTCTCATTTCACGTACTTTAAGTTGCGTAAAAAAATATAAGAGATAAGCCTTATGTACCAAGACCTAATCAAAAGTGAATTGAACGAAGCTGCTGACGTTCTGAATAAGTTCCTGAGTGATGACCATAACATCGCTCAAATTGAAGCGGCGGCAAAACTGATTGCTGATTCATTCAAGCAAGAGGGCAAAGTGCTTTCTTGTGGCAACGGTGGTTCACACTGTGATGCAATGCACTTCGCGGAAGAGCTTACTGGCCGATACCGTGAAAACCGCCCAGGTTACGCTGGCATTGCGATTTCAGACCCAAGCCACCTGTCTTGCGTGAGTAATGATTTTGGCTACGACCACGTATTTTCGCGTTATGTAGAAGCGGTAGGTCGTAAAGGTGATGTGTTGTTCGGTCTGTCGACTTCAGGTAACTCGGCCAATATTTTAAAAGCGATTGAAGCCGCTCAAGCTAAAGGCATGAAGACGATTGCATTGACGGGTAAAGATGGCGGTAAAATGGCTGGTTGTGCTGATATCGAAATCCGAGTGCCACATTTTGGTTACGCAGACCGTATCCAAGAGATTCACATTAAGATCATTCATATTGTGATTCAGCTTGTCGAAAAAGAGATGGAATAATAATTTTACAGATATTTAGAGCCTAGGTTTGTGGCTCTATTGGTTTTAATAGGGAGTAGATTAAACCATGTGTGAATTGCTCGGTATGAGCGCGAATGTGCCAACTGATATTTGTTTTAGTTTCACCGGCCTGATGCAGCGTGGAGGTAATACCGGACCGCATCGTGATGGGTGGGGAATCACCTTTTATGAGGGGAAGGGCTTTCGAACGTTCAAAGATCCTAACCCTAGCTGTGAATCAAAGATTGCTGAGTTAGTTCAAAACTACCCAATTAAAAGCCAAGCCGTTGTCAGTCATATCCGTCAAGCCAATCGTGGTGGCGTTAATCTAGAAAACACTCACCCATTTACTCGTGAGCTTTGGGGACGATACTGGACCTTCGCTCATAATGGCCAATTAACGGATTACGATGATCTGGTTAGTGGTCGTTTCAGGCCTGTCGGTGAGACGGACAGTGAACTTTCTTTCTGTTGGTTAGTGAAACAATTAGAAGATCGTTTTCCTGAACCACCACAGGACATGGAAGGCATGTTTCGCTTTGTTGCAGAGTGTTGTGACCAGCTGCGTGAGAAAGGTGTCTTTAACATGCTACTCAGTGATGGTGAGTACGTCATGACCTACTGTACGAATCACTTATACTGGATAACAAGACGTGCGCCTTTTGGTAATGCGAGCCTGATTGACGAAGATGTTGAGATAAACTTCCAAGAAGAGACTACGCCAAATGATGTGGTTACGGTCGTCGCAACGCAGCCTCTAACATGCAATGAAGAGTGGTTTAGAATGAAGCCAGGCGAATACGCCCTGTTTCATTTTGGTGAGCTGATTGGTAACAACCATCAAGCGTTGGAAGATGTTGCTTATGCGCCGAAAAAGGTCGCGAGCCAAGCACCGACAGAGCCATTAAGTTAATGCTATAAATCATATTGCTTTAACCAGAACATGGAAAGGCCGCTTACTGCACTAATAAGTCAGTAAGCGGCCTTTTTGTTTTCTATTTGAGTGATTGTCGGTTTGTTTAGCGGATCACTCTGATATTACTCTTCTGCGTAACCGTGTTTGCCCAATGCCTTACCGTCTAAGACAGCCTGCCCATTTAGCATTGATAAACGATCTTCCGCGAACCATTTGCAGACCATAGGGTAAATGCAGTGTTCTTGAGTAAGCACTCGGCTTGCCAGCATATTAGCATCATCATCTTCAAATACTGGAACCTTAGCCTTTAAGATCACAGGGCCACCATCAAGTTCTTCGGTAACAAAGTGGACGCTAGTACCGTGTTCTTTGTCTTGCGCATCAATAGCACGCTGGTGGGTGTGTAGACCTGGATATTTAGGTAACAGGGAAGGGTGGATGTTGACCATTTTACCCACATAGTGACGAACAAACTCTGAACTTAGGATACGCATGTATCCTGCTAGTACGATTAAATCGGGTTGGTAGGCATCGATCTGAATCATCAATTCATGGTCAAACTTTTCACGTGAACCAAAGTCTTTTGGATTCACTGAATGTGCGTCAACACCTGCGGCTTTCGCTCGTTCTAATCCAAAAGCCTCTGCTTTGTTCGAGAAGACCGCCTTAACTGAAGCATCAATCATATTGCTATCACAGGCATCCAAAATTGCCTGTAAATTACTTCCGCTTCCTGAAACTAACACAACGATGTTTTTCTTAGAGTGACTGGTTTTATTTGAGTGATTGTTTTTCATAGAGTGGGTCATACGATTGATTAACGGGACTGTTTACAATGTACCTACATAAACTAAGGTTTTCTGCGGGCTAAATAGCAAAATGAGGACCATTAGGTCCTCATTGATTAACTAAGTAAGTGCGCGTATCACTTATTTGATTTCAACTTGTTCTTCGCCAGCTTCAGCGTTTGCGATCTCACCGATAACCCAAGCGTTTTCGCCTTCAGTTTTTAGTAGTTCAACAGCAGCGTCTGCTTGATCTTTAGGTAGAGCAACAACTAGGCCTACACCACAGTTGAAAGTGCGGTACATTTCAAATGTCTCCACGTTACCTTTCTCTTGTAGCCAGTTGAAGATAGCAGGCCATTCCCAGCTTTTGCCATCAATGACTGCTTTAGTACCTTCAGGAAGTACGCGTGGGATGTTTTCCCAGAAACCACCACCTGTGATGTGCGAGATAGCATGAATGTCATGCTCTGCAATCATCTTAAGTGCCGATTTGATGTAAATCTTAGTGGGTTCTAGTAGGTGCTCACCGATAGTGCGACCTTCTAGTTCTTCACTCTTATCAGCACCAGAAACTTCTAGAACTTTACGAATTAAAGAGTAACCGTTTGAGTGTGGACCACTTGAGCCAACAGCGATAAGTGCGTCACCTGCTGCTACTTTAGTACCGTCGATGATGTCAGCTTTCTCTACAACACCAACACAGAAGCCAGCTACGTCGTAGTCGTCGCCTTCGTACATGCCTGGCATTTCAGCCGTTTCACCACCGATTAGTGCACAACCAGCTTGAACACAACCTTCAGCGATACCAGAAACAACGTCTGCTGCTGTATCTACATCTAGCTTACCTGTTGCGTAGTAGTCTAGGAAGAATAGCGGCTCACCACCTTGAACGATTAGGTCGTTCACACACATTGCCACTAGATCGATACCAATGGTGTCGTGTTTTTTCAGATCCAAAGCAAGGCGAAGTTTAGTACCAACACCATCAGTACCTGAAACAAGTACTGGCTCTTTGTATTTCGTTGGAAGTTCACATAGGGCGCCAAAGCCACCAATACCGCCCATTACTTCAGGGCGACGAGTGCGTTTAACAGCACCTTTAATACGGTCTACTAGTGCATTACCTGCGTCGATATCAACACCAGCGTCTTTGTAGCTTAGAGAAGAAGTATTACCACTCACGGGATAGTCCTCGAACTTAAGTTGGATGTGAAAACGGCGCTATTCTAACAGGGCTTGATTACCAAGAGCAAACGTTTGCGCGGTTTTTTTTATTAGAATAAAGATTCTGAAATAACCACAAAGTTCGTGTATAATCTACAGGTTTGTTTAAATATTGCCGGAGTTGGAAATGAAAGTTGTTGAAGTGAAACACCCGCTAGTAAAACATAAAATTGGCCTGATGCGTGAAGGTGAGATTAGCACTAAGCGTTTTCGTGAGCTAGCGACAGAAGTGGGTAGCCTTCTAACATACGAAGCGACATCAGACTTTGAAACTGAGCGCGTAACGATTAACGGTTGGAACGGTCCAGTTGAAGTTGACCAAATTAAAGGTAAAAAAGTAACTGTAGTGCCAATCCTACGTGCTGGTCTAGGCATGATGGACGGCGTTCTTGAGCACATCCCAAGTGCACGTATCAGTGTTGTTGGTATCTACCGTGACGAAGAAACGCTTGAGCCAGTACCATACTTCAACAAGCTTGCATCTAACATCGACGAGCGTATTGCTCTAGTCGTAGATCCAATGCTTGCGACAGGTGGTTCTATGATCGCGACTATCGACCTGATGAAAGAGAAAGGTTGTAAGCACTTTAAGATTCTTGTGCTTGTTGCTGCTCCTGAAGGTATCGCTGCTCTAGAAAAAGCGCACCCAGACGTTGAGCTTTACACTGCTGCAATCGATGAGAAGCTAAATGACAAGGGCTACATTGTTCCTGGTCTTGGCGATGCTGGTGATAAGATCTTCGGTACTAAGTAATTCGGTTTCAGCTTAAGTGACTCTAAACCGTTTCTTAACTCGCTGAATTAGCCGTATTAATAAAAAGGGAGAGCATTCAATGCTCTCCCTTTTTTGATCTTGCTAGCTTGTGATGTTCTTTACTGAGTATCACAAGCCTCTAGTTAGTTCGTTGATTTGCAGTTAGTCGATTTGCGCTTTATCTACCACAGTGTTGTCACCTAGCTCATCTGGAAGTACTAAGTTAAGTAGAATCGCGACGATACCGCATAAGCTTACGCCTTGTAGGCTAAAGTCGCCGATGCCAAATGCCATGCCGCCAATACCGAAGACTAACGTAATGCCCACAATCACAAGGTTACGTGATTTGTGTAGATCGACTTTGTTCTGAATTAGAGTATTCAAGCCTACGGTTGCGATAGAACCAAATAGTAGAATCATGATGCCGCCCATCACAGGAACCGGAATTGTTTGGAGTAGTGCGCCTAGCTTGCCAACCAATGCAAGAACAATGGCTGTTACCGCAGCCCAAGTCATGATCACCGGGTTGAATGCTTTAGTCAGCATTACCGCGCCTGTTACTTCACTATAGGTTGTGTTTGGTGGAGCGCCCAGCATCGATGCAGCAATCGTTGCCACGCCGTCGCCTGTGATTGTGCGGTGCAGGCCTGGCTTCTTAAGGTAGTCTTTACCCGTCACGTTGGAAATCGCAAGCATGTCACCTACGTGCTCAACGGCTGGTGCAATCGCGACAAACACCATGAAGAAGATAGCGTTGATGTTGAATTCAGGCATAGTGAAGTTTGGCAGTGCCAACCACGACGCTTGTGCAACAGGTGCGAAGTCGACTGCGCCATAAACCAGGCTTGTTATGTATCCCGCAACAATACCACCGAAGATTGGTAGTAGCTTAAGGAAGCCTTTAGAGAACACACTGATGACAATTGTCACTAACAGTGAAATCGAAGAGATCCACAGTGCTGCGTCTGCATCAACAAGTTGAACTGCGCCATCACCTGTTTTACCTAGCGCCATGTTTACCGCCACAGGCGCAAGGCCTAGACCGATAACCATGATTACAGGGCCAACGACCACAGGTGGAAGTAACTTGTGGATGAAGGCTACGCCACGTACTTTAATCAACGCACCCATTAATACATACACAACACCCGCCGCCATAAGACCGCCCATGGTTGCACCTACACCCCAAGTTTGAATACCAAACATGATAGGCGCGATGAATGCAAAAGAAGACGCTAAGAAGATTGGCACTGAACGGCGTGTAATAAGTTGGAATAAAAGGGTACCGATACCTGCGCCAAAGAGTGCAACGTTAGGATCGAGTCCAGTCAGTAGCGGCACGAGTACAAGCGCACCAAAAGCTACGAACAGCATTTGTGCACCTTGCAGAGCATTCTTCATGTTATGTCCTTAAAAATGGTCGTTATATGAAAAGTGAAAAATAAAATTCGCAGGATTCTATCACTTAGCAATCGATTGCCGCACCAAATAGATCAAATTTATTTATCTTAGTGATGTTTTATATTTATCAAGGCTCGGAAATTCAGCCTATAAGTGAGCGATTTATCATGGCCAGGTGATATTTTGTGGTTATTAAACAGAGTGGGTGTTATCGACCTTGCCCCTCAATCCATAGTTGCTTATCATCTAGGCACAAGATTTGAATATTAGGATCAGTATGCGCTATATAGCATTGTTGTTGATGGGACTATTAGCCTCTCCGAGTTACGCCTTAACTCAAGTAGATATCTTTAGTGCTGAAGTTGCGATTAACGCTGAAGACAAACAGCCAGAACAAGTGGCAAGAAATACAGGTATGGAGCAGGTATTGATACGTGCGACTGGCCAAACTGATGTCGCTTCGAATGAGACAATTCAAAAGGCGATGCGCAAGAGTGCGCAGTACATGTCTCAAATGAGTTTTGGCGAAAGCAACGATCAATCAACATTGCGCATGCGTTTTAACGGTGCTCAAATCCGCTCTCTGTTGACTCAAGCGCAGTTACCGTACTGGCCTGACACGCGCTCAAACATCCTTGTTTGGCTGGTGGAAGAGGACAACTACGATAAGAACATCGTGTGGGAACACTCTAACTCACAGTTGGCCGCTGGCTTACAAGCGAACGCAAAGGAGCGAGGTTTGCCTTTGACGCTGCCTGTTGGTGATTTTGACGATATTACAGGTATTGCGACTTCTGATTTGTGGGGCAGCTTTGTTACGCCAATCAGTAAAGCAAGTCAGCGTTACCCTGTTGATGCTGTGTTGGTGATAAAGGCTCAATCTTCAGGTCTACGTTGGACTCTATACGATCAAAAGCCAAGTCAATTGACGAGCACACCAAAATCGCCAGTGAGTGGTTCGGTATCGGGCAACAGCGCAACAACTTCCAAGAAGTTAGTTGACCAAATCAGCAACTACTATGCAGGCAAAAGTGCTGTGACGGTAGCAAGTGAGTCATCAGAATCGATTTTAACGCAGTTTATTAGCCTGAATAATGCTCAAGACTTCTTCCAGTTGGAGAACGCACTTAAGCGTCTAAACTCGGTTGCAAGCCTAGATATTCTGAAGATTCAGAACAATGAAGTGACTTTCCGAATTCACTTATTGTCGACTCAACAAGAGTTTGAGCAAGAAGTGGAAAGCATTCGCCAAGTTGCGAAGGTTGAAGAATCTTACATTGAACCTGAAGTGAGCCCTGAATTTGAAACTCAAGACAACACCATGTCTGTTGGTGATGATTTAACAGGTGCTGCTGAAGTAGCTGGTGACGAAGCTGACTCAGGCGTACAAGTGAGTAAGGGCAACGAGGTATCTGTGGATGCTGAGCTAACCAACACGTCTGACGCAACGTTAGAGGAATCTAACACAGAAGATCTAACCATTACTGCGCCAGTACATGCTAAGCCAAGCTTAGTCTACGAGTGGGTTCGTTAATAATTATCAGCTGGCATAAGTGATTGAAATGAAAGTATGAAAAAGCCCTGCAAGAGGTTTCTCGCAGGGCTTTTTGTTTGTAAGCGGTCAGTTTGAAAGCATCAAATCAATATTATCGCTCGAACTTAGCTTTCTCTTTCTTTTCTACTTCAGAAAGGCGCTTAAGTTTGATGCCTAATTCTTTGGCACGAAAGCGAGTAAATAAGATATTGCCCGCGAACCCTAGAGTAGTCAGAAGCAGTTCAACCGCAGCTAGTAAGCGCTCACCACCGTCTACATACAAGATAGTTAATGCGTGTAGGAAGTAGAGCATTAAGACGAAATTAGCCCAAGCATGCGTATAAGGCTTACCTGCTAAAATCCCCGGTAATGGCAGTAACAGTGGTATAGCCCAAGCAATCGCAAGCGTTACATTACTCAGGTGAGGGTGCGGCGAAAGTGTCATCTGCCAAGCCACCACCCAGAATAAAAGCGACAAGTTACCCGCTAAAGCAAGGTAGCGAAATAACTTGGTTTTGGGAGACATAGCCTTCTCTGGCATATACATCATTGAGAAATTCCCTTCTGGTTTAGTGCGATACGTGCAAGGCGTTTGCCTAGATTTTGCGCCAACTCAACCTCTTCTTTGCTAAGTGAAGCGCTCTCTCCAGTACTGCTTGCACCATAAGGCGTACCACCAGTTTGAGTGGTGTGCAGCGCAGGTTCTGAGTAGGGGATGCCCATGATTAACATGCCGTGATGCAGCAGGGGCAACATCATGCTTTGTTGTGTCGTTTCTTGACCACCATGCAGTGATGAAGAAGAAGTAAATACACAAGCTGGCTTATCGATAAGATCGCCATTGATCCACAGTGATGTCGTGCTATCCCAAAAGTGCTTCATCGGCCCGGCCATATTGCCAAACCAAACTGGGCTGCCTAGCGCCAAACCATCACAAGATCGAAGTTCTTGTAACGAGGCGATAGGATCTGTTGGTTGATGACGCGAATCGGGCTGCTCTTCTACCGTGTACACGTCGTTCACTGTTCTCAGCATAGCTTCACACTCAGGGATGGACTCCACCCCTCGTGCAATCTGTCTTGCTAAAGCTTGTGTGTTGCCGTGGCGACTGTAATAAAGAACAAGAATGTTAATGCTCATATTGGATTACAGAATCTCTAGCACTTGCTCTGGTGGGCGACCAATTTTTGCTTTGTTGTTCGCAACAACCACAGGGCGTTCAAACAGTTTTGGGTTTGTCGCCATTGCTGAAAATAGATCTTCATCAGTAACTGAAGCATCACCAAGGTTTGCTTCTTTGTAATCCGCTTCTTTGGTGCGCATCATGTCGCGAACACTCTCAAACCCAAGCTGAGTGAACAGTACTTTCAGCTGTTCAACCGTCAAAGGATTTTCTAGGTATTTGATTACCTCTGGCTGTACGCCGTTTTCCTGAAGCACTTCTAGAGTTTGACGGCTCTTTGAGCAGCGTGGATTATGATAAATCACGACAGACATGGTTCTTCCTCATTATTATTTTTTGATTTAATTGTTTAGCTGAAGCCACCAGAGGTGACTTCTTTTTTTCGTAACGTTGAGCTTTTTTTTATACTGGCAACGAGCGTTACCAGTAACATATTATTGTAGCGACAAGAAGCGTTCTCTCTGAATCATGAGTTGATCAATTCGTGCGTCGTAGCGTGCTTGTTTTAGGCTGCCAAGCTCAGCGATTTGACTTGCTTGCGTGTAGTACTGAATCGCTTTGTTCCAGTTGGCTTGTAGTGCCAAAATTTCTGCACGAGCAGCTAGTTCTTCGTCGCTATTACCAAGGCTCGTATTTACTTTTGAAAGTAGGTGCCAGCCATTGGTGTCGTTCGGATTATCGTGGGTGTAACGTTGCAATACGCGAACGGCTTCTTGTAGATCTTCATTTTCAATCAGGGCATTGGCGTAGTTAATGGTCAGAACCGGGTTGTTTGGCTGGCGAATCAGTGCCGATTTAAGTTCTTTAATCGCAATCTCAGGCTGCTTCTTCTCGATGTGTAGGTCCGAAATAGCGTCTAGATAAAACAGGTTGGTTGGGTCGCTGTTAATCAGCTTGTTCAGAATTGGCTCTGCTTTGTCTAATTTTTTAGAATCTAGGTAAACCAGTGCTTGGCCATATTCTAATGACGGAACCATAGCTTTAGGGGCTTTCTTCAACTTACGCTCAAACCAGTCAAGAGCTGCATCATTATTAATGCCAGCATAGCGCGCGACAATACGGGCTCTTGCTAGATGGTAATCCAGTGATGGAGCAAGCTTCAGAGGCGGATAGCTGCGAGCACGTGCGCGTGAATCTGTGATTCGGTCTTCTGGTAATGGGTGAGTCAATAACATTGGTGGTGGTGTGCTTGCATAGCGGTATTCATCAGCCAAACGGCCAAAGAAACGTGGCATAGCATTCACATCGAATCCTGCTTTTGCAAGCGTGTTGATACCAAAACGGTCAGCTTCTTTTTCATTGCTACGCGTGTAGTTGATTTGGCTTTGCATGTTGCCCGCAGTAGTCGCAGTTAGGGCTGCGATCCCCGCTTCTGGTGCAGCAATTGCCAGTAATACAGAAGCAGCAAGTGCTGCGATGGTTACAGGAGAGCGGCGAGCTTGATCTTCCATACTACGTGCCAAGTGACGCTGAGTAACGTGCGCGATTTCGTGCGCTAATACAGAAGCCAGCTCACTTTCAGACTGTGCATGCAGGAATAGACCTGAGTGCAAAGCAACATAACCACCAAAGAAAGCAAAGGCGTTAATGTTGCGGTCACGGATCATAAAGAACTGAAAAGGTGTCTTTACATCATTCGCGTTTGCGACAAGGCGGTGGCCAAGCGTATCAATATACTGATTTAGAACAGGGTCGTTTACGATAGGTTGGCTGCTTCTGATGATACGCATGTAGGCATCACCATAGATAAGTTCTTGATCGATAGTGAGCGTGCCGCCAGCAGCGGTGCCGATGTCCGGTAAATCCAAGCTATTGGTGTTCGCCAACGTTGGGGTGCTTAATGTGGCTGCGATGCATAAGCAAGCAATTGAACGAGCGCGTTTAAACATATTAGTCAGTAATACTCCGTTTCTTCTGACAGTAGGACAAGGGCAATGCAAATTGGTTCTTTATCTAATTTAACCTTTGTTAAGTGCGTGCGCTATCCTGAAGGAAGATGAATCAATGATGGCACGTTTTTAAAAACAGATTACAATACGCCCCTTATAATAAGCATCGAGCCCAAGAATGACACCTAATATTCTAGATTTACGCCAAGAGCGCTGCCCAATGGCGTTATTATTAGCCAAGCGTCACAGTGTAAAGTTAGAAGTAGGGCAATCTTTGTCAATTTATGTATCAGATAACAGTTCGATGAAAGATATTGTTACTTTTTTGTCTAAGCAAGCTTATGTTGTCATGACAGAGGTTTGTTCTAATTACCATCATCTCCTCGTCACTAAAAAGGAATCGCAGTCAGATGCTTGAAATGGTCAGTCGTTGGTATAAACGACGTTTCTCTGATCCACACGCTGTCAGTTTGGTTGCCATCATTCTATTCGGCTTTATTACCATCTATTTCTTTGGTCACTTGATCGCACCATTATTGGTTGCGATTGTGTTGGCTTACTTGCTTGAGTGGCCTGTGACTCAACTTCAACGATTGGGTGTTCCAAGAACGCCGTCGGTGATGTTGGTGATCTTAATGTTCTTTAGCGTGATGCTATTGGCGATATTTGGTTTGGTGCCAACCATTTGGGAGCAAGTAGGCAACCTAATCAATGATATTCCAAGCATGTATGGCGGCTTACAGAAGTTCATTGCGACGATACCTGAACGCTATCCTGAGCTAGCAAACTTACAAATTGTTGAATCTATTGTGTCTAACGCGAAAAATAAAGCTCTAGGCTTTGGTGAAAGTGTGGTGAAGGGCTCTTTAGCTTCTCTCGTTAGCTTGGCTACGCTTGCAGTTTACTTGATTCTAGTACCGCTGCTGATCTTCTTCTTACTAAAAGATAAAGAAGAGATGATTAGCATGGCGAGTGGTGTTCTTCCTCGAAACCGTCGTTTGGCGACCAAAGTATGGGTTGAGATGAACCAGCAAATATCGAATTACATTCGCGGTAAGGTCTTAGAGATTTTAATCGTTGGTGGTGTCAGCTATGTAACTTTCGCGATTCTGGATCTGCGTTATTCAGTATTGTTGGCTGTAGCGGTTGGCTTCTCGGTATTGATTCCTTATATCGGTGCGGCAGCTGTGACTGTTCCGGTGGCGATTGTTGGTCTGTTCCAGTGGGGATTAGAACCTCAGTTTTACTGGTTGCTTCTCGCTTACGGTATTATTCAAGCGCTAGATGGCAACGTGCTCGTTCCGGTTCTTTTCTCTGAAGCGGTGAACCTGCACCCTGTGGCTATTATTGTTGCTGTGTTAGTGTTTGGTGGACTGTGGGGATTCTGGGGGGTGTTCTTTGCTATCCCGTTGGCAACGCTAGTTAAGGCGGTTTGGAATGCCTTACCGAGTCACGCATTAGACGATGACCCTGAACATCAAAAGTAATTGAACTTGTTATAGAAAAAGGCCGAACATTCATGATGTTCGGCCTTTTTTCGCTTAGCTTAATGAGTGTTGCTCTTGGCTTAGAGAGTGATGAATCTAAGGCATTAACTCACTCAAATCGCCTTTAAGCTTCTTGATTGAAGTAATCTAGAACCACTTCGTGGTGAGTCTTAGTCTTGAACTTGTTGAAGACGTGCTCAATCTGACCTTCTTCGTCAATTAGAAAGCTAATGCGGTGCAGGCCATCGTAAACCTTGCCCATGAATTTCTTCTCGCCCCAAACACCGAACTGCTCAGCAACACTGTGGTCTTCGTCAGATAGCAGTGTGAAGTTTAGAGATTTCTTCGCAACGAAGTTTGGTAGGCGTTTCACTGGGTCGATGCTGACACCCAGAACAACCACATTGAGGTCATCAAGCTGTGCTTTGATATCACGCAGGCCTTCTGCTTGCACAATACAACCTGGAGTCATTGCTTTTGGGTAGAAGTAGAAAAGTACTTTTTTACCTTTGAAGTCACCAAGAGATACGATATTGCCATCTTGATCTGGAAGCGAAAAAGCAGGTGCTGGAACACCAGCCGTTAGCGTATTCATGACATTTCCTTTTTAAAGACTGTTTTTAATAAAGTTGAGCGAGCCTTGGACTGATAGGCTCTGACACAGCGAGTTGAATTCTTCTTGTAGCTGCATCAAATTACATTCTGATTGTACAGAAGCGGTAATAGAGATATGGAATTGGTCGTTGTCGAGTTGAACCTTAGACTTATTGATGGTTCGTGCACTTAACGAATTGAGGCCGATATTTCGGTCTGCGAAGAACTGGGTAAACTGCTCAGTAAGGCCGATTTTATCGTCTGACTCAACGAACACCTCTACTGTGTAAGAGTTCTCAATAACATCATGAGGTGAGGTTCGCTTCATAATCGTAATCAAGTCGTGCTCTTGGCCAAGCAAGGGCAGGGTGGTTTCAACGCGGGTAATGTTATTTGCCTTTCCAGACAGCAGCATGATAAGCGTAAATTCTTCGCCAAATAGAGCGATACGGCTATCAATAATGTTACAGCCTGATTGGGTGACTAAATGAACCACTTGGTTGCATACACCTGGGCGATCAGTGCCCACAGCTGTGATTACTAGATGTTGAGTCATAAAATCACGTCTCTTTATATTCCATTGATTCATGCATGTTAGCACAGTTAGCTCGTGGAATAAGCGTGCGTACGGGGCTTTTTATGAGGCTTCTTGCTTCTAACATGTAACCAATGATAAGAATATTGAGAGTGTTAAAAATGAGATAGAGTGGTGAGAGTACAGCTTACTTGTTGCTGACATCCAATGATGTGCTATCCGCTAGATTGAGCGCAGGTTACCAAAATTCTAGGTAGAACCACCGTTAGAAGTCGTTTTACCTCAAACATACGACAATATTTACTGCAGATGTTGCCGGTAAGCCACTTTAATGTCTTGTGTTTATTGATTGGCTTACAGTAACATGCAAAAAGAATAAATTAAGGGAGATAGACATGTTTTCAGGAAGTATCGTTGCGCTAGTTACGCCATTTAATACAGATGGTGAAGTGGATTTCGACAGCCTTAAAAAGTTAGTTGAGCACCATGTTGCTGCAGGTAGTGATGGTCTGGTTGCGGTTGGCACAACAGGTGAGTCTTCAACACTCACTATTGAAGAGCATGTCAAAGTCGTCAATAAGATCGTTGAATTTGCTGATGGTCGTATCCCAGTTATCGCAGGTACAGGCGCTAATGCTACGCACGAGTCAGTGCTATTCAGTCGTTTATTGAACGGTTCTGGTATTGCGGGTTGCCTTAGTGTAACGCCTTACTACAACAAACCGACTCAAGAAGGTTTGTACCAACACTACAAAGCGATTGCTGAAGTAAGTGACGTTCCTCAAATCCTATATAATGTACCGGGTCGTACTGCCGTAGACCTATTACCAGAGACTGTTGCTCGCCTTTCTGAAATCGAAAACATCGTTGCACTTAAAGATGCGACGGGTGATCTCGACAGAATTGCAATTCACCGTGAACTTTGTGGCGAAGATTTTATCTTACTAAGTGGTGATGACTTAACAGGTCTAGAATTTGTTAAGCGTGGTGGTGATGGCGTGATTTCTGTAACGAATAACGTTGCAGCGGCGGATATGGCTACTATGTTCAAACTTGCGAAAGAAGGTAAGTTTGAAGAAGCAGAAGCGATCAATGAGCGCTTGATGCCTCTACATAAGAATTTGTTCGTTGAGTCTAACCCTATTCCCGTAAAATGGGCGGTTCATAAAATGGGTCTGATTGCTGAAGGTGGCTTACGTCTGCCTCTGACTGAACTGTCAGAACCAGCTCAACCTGTTGTTGCTCAAGCAATGACTGAAGCGTGTATTTACTAAAAACGTATGAAGTGATGCCGAAGCGAACCTTCGGCATTTAGGAGTATAAATGAAGTATTCTCACCAGCTAGTGATTGGGTCACTGGCTGTTTTCGTTCTTACAGCATGTTCTGGCAGCCCGACTCAACGTCGTCAAGCCAAAGATGATTTCGAATACTTAGAAACACCTGAGTTTTCACAATGGCAATTGCCTGAAGATGCTCAGCCTCAGTTCTACCCAAACTTTGACATCCCAAGCGGTGAGTTCAGCGGTGGTATTGGCCGTGAAGTGGATATTCGTCCTCCGCAACAGGTTCTTGAATTGATTCCTGGTGCTCGTGCTGAGCGTCAAAATGGTGAAGTGACACTATGGCTTCTTCGTGCTGAAGAGGCTGACAGAGTGTGGCAAACGGCTGTAGATATGCTAGCTCAGCGTGGCATTGGTATTCGTGAGCAATCAGAGAATGAGATTGAGACTGATTGGGTAACTTGGGTTTCTGAAGATGAAGACGTAGAGATTGGCAGCCGCTACTCTATGTCTCGTTTCCAAGCGAACAACCGTCACGGCTTCAAGATTAACCTGATTGATTGGCGTGAAGGTACTGAAGAGAAACCGGTAACGGCAACCAATAAAGAGCGTTACAACGCGTTCCTGACTAACCTAGTTATGGCTAAGTACGATGAAAACCTTCGTGCTGAAGCAGCGCTGAAAGCGCAAGAGTTGGTGAAGCGAATCCCAATCTCAATGGGTGCGGACCGCAGTGGTTTCCCTGTGATTATTGCTCGTACACCATACAATGTATTCTGGCAGCGCCTGCCTAACTTGTTGCCTGCTATGGGCTTTGAGCTTGAAGAACGCAATCAATCTCAGGGTACGGTGAAGGCGAAGTACGCAGCACCAGATGATGAGTTCTGGGAAGAAATTGGCCTACAGCCTATCGATTTAGCGCCAGGCACTTACAACTTCCTATTTGGTGATCTTGGTAACCGTACGTCGATTAACGTAACGGATGCATCAGGTAAGCCAGTAGAAGAAGAGCTGCTTAAGTCAATGGTTCCGGTACTAGCGCATATTGCTGACCAGACCAAAAATGACAAAGAAGCGAAAGCTGAGTAGTAGCACTTAAGCAGTCACAGAGCTGGGTTCAATCAGATCTGTGACTAGCTAAGGCCAATAAAAAAGAGGACACATTGTGTCCTCTTTTTTTGTATTCGTTGTTATCAGACTATTGGTCTATCAAGCGGATTAGCCAAAGAAAAAAGCTATGCGTCTTTACTGTCTTTGGATTCTTCTTTTTCAGCTTTCTCTTGATTCTGTTTATCCAATCGATTGAGCTTATCTAAGTCTCGCTCTGTTTTACCACGACCCGTCAGATCCATATTTGCGGTCTGTTTGAGAGCTGCGATGTTACCCACCACAACGCTAACTACGATGATGATGATAACCCAAGGGTTTGTAAGCCACTCTAACATAAGCGCTCCTAATGGCTGATGTTCGCTACGAAGCGTGCGTAGATCTCGTCTAGCTGCTCCATAATAATCTCATACCCTAATATTGGCTTAGATTGGAGTTGCTTGCCAAGTAAAGTCGGAGATAACTGTGATAAACACGACTCCGATACTTTACGATGGCTGATATGCCATGGTTCGATCGCCACACCACCAAGGTCTTCGCTATAAGGAAAAAAGAACCCAAACTGTGAAGCATGAACAGACAACCATTGGTAAAATGCTTGCTGGTGGCCAGTAAGGTATTCCCATGGCTCTAATTGCAGCTGTGTACCTTCTGGTAAGTTGTTTCGAGCAAAGACATCAAAGTCACAGCCCCAATGGTGACGGCTCGCACCGGGAAGGGCAGACCACCTAAGAATGGCTGACAGTTTTTGGTGCTCACTGAGTGTTGAAGCATCAAGTGGTTGGCTTTCTGAATCTAATATTGGAGCGTCACCAGAAAACTTACGGTTCCAAATCAGAGATTGCCTTTCATAGTCGCGAAAACCACTGGCAATCTCCATTTTAAAACCAGCGAGTTGAGCAGCTTCAATCAAATTGTTTAGGTCACCTTTGACGTCACTGTGAACCAAGAAGGTTTTGGTGCCAATGAGGCTAGGTTCTAGGTGAGAATCTGATTGTCCGGTTAGCTGCTCTGGTGTCATAACGTGCCTCTCAAGAATTAGATGCTATGAATCGCTGATAAAAGAACTATTTAGCGAACAGGTTCACTAATGTTTTTTCGTACATGTCGGTTAGCTTCTCTAAATCAGCCACTTTCACGCATTCGTTAACCTTGTGAATAGTTGCATTCACAGGGCCTAGTTCTACGACTTGCCCTTTCATGCGTGCAATAAAGCGTCCGTCAGATGTCCCACCTGTTGTAAGTAACGCAGGTTTAACATCATTTACGTCGCCTACTGCATCGACAATAGCGTCAAGTAATGAGCCTGCGTCTGTTAAGAACGGGTCACCATTGAATGTCCATTTAAGGTCGTATTCGAAGTCGTACTTATCTAGCGTAGTTGTGATTCGTTCAACGATGATGTCGTTGCTTAACTCGGTACTAAAACGCAGGTTAAACTGAACATTGAACTCACCGGGGATAACGTTTGAAGCCCCTGTGCCCGCGCTTACATTTGGGATTTGGAAACTGGTTGGTGGGAAGTAATCATTACCTTTATCCCACTCAGTCGTTGCCAACTCGTTGATTGCAAGCAGAGAGCTGTGTACTGGGTTATTCGCAAGGTGAGGGTAGGCAACATGACCTTGTGTACCCTTAATCGTTAGGTCGCCTGTGATAGAGCCACGACGACCGTTCTTCACTACATCACCTACAAACTCAGTGCTTGATGGTTCACCGACAATACACATGTCGATGTTCTCACCGCGCGCCATCAACGTTTCAACAACACGTACCGTACCGTTGATGAAAGGACCTTCTTCATCAGAGGTGATAAGGAAACCGATTGAACCAGTGTGATCTGGGTGTTTGGCAATGAACTGTTCTACAGCCACAATCATTGATGCCAGAGAGCCCTTCATATCTGCCGCGCCGCGACCATGTAAGTAGCCATCAACAATCGTTGGCTCAAATGGCTTGGTGTTCCATTGTTCGATTGGACCAGCTGGAACCACGTCAGTGTGGCCTGCAAAAGCAAATAGAGGGGCTTCGGTACCACGACGAGCCCAGAAGTTCGTAGTATCTTCAAATACCATGACTTCGATTTCAAAACCGAGTGCTTTTAAGCGTTCAATCATCAGGTCTTGGCAACCTGCATCTTCTGGTGTTACCGATTGACGGCTGATTAGGTCTTTTGCCAGAGCCAAAGTTGGGCTGTCTGTCATCCTTGAATTCCTTGTTTAAATAAAACGTCTAGTCATTAATGTTTAGGACGCTGATTTCATGATCAACGTCCAGTTGTCTATCTATGTGAATACAACGGCCTAAGAAAAAATAGCCGCGTATTGGTCTGCTTTAAATCCGATGTGAAGCTTACCATCTACTTTTAAGATTGGGCGCTTGATCATTGCTGGTTGCTCAACAAGCAAAGCCACTGCTTTTTCTTCCGTTAACGTGTCTTTTTGCTCTTGAGGAAGTTGGCGATAAGTTGTCCCACGTTTGTTTAGCACAAGCTCCCAACCTAGCTCAGAACAGAAGTTTGTTACTAGCTCTGTGTTGATGCCTTGTTTGCGATAATCGTGAAATTCGAACTCGATACCTTCAGCTTCGAGCCATTTCTTTGCTTTTTTAATAGTGTCGCAATTTGGGATACCAAACATAGTGATAGTCATTATTCTTCCTTTGAGTGATTTTATTTCATTGTTATGAGTTGAATCCTATCAGGAAGCAGCAACTCAGACAAAATAGAGTGATGAATATTTCATAGAGTGAAAAAAAAGCGTAAGAAAATGTCACTATTGGAGACTTATTGATCAGCCTCAACATGTTGTCAGCGAAAAAAGAAATAATTGAGCTGCACATATATAGGAGGTGTCAATGGAGTTGAGTCCTGTTTTTGCAAGGCGGCTATATTTAGCATTGTTAGTGGAAAGCCTTGATAGGCCAAATGTGCCTAAACTCATCGAAAAAACGGGGTGGCCTCGTCGTACTATTCAAGATGTACTCAAGGCGTTACCGGGGATCGGTATTGAACTTATGTTTGTTCAAGATGGGCGACGTCATAATGATGGCTATTACCAGTTATCCGACTGGGGGCCATTTGACAGTCAATGGGTTATCCAGCGTAAAGGCGATATAGCAACAAGCCTTGGATTTAGTGCATAAGCCAGCGAAAGCTGGCTTTCTTTTTTGTAGTAGAAGTAGTCGTGGTAGCATCTCGCTCATTTTAGTGCTGAGCTACCTAATTACGTTTCTATCTACTTACACAAATAAGCTGTGCCAAGCATGGTCACGGAAGTGGCAAAGTCTTGGGGAAGGGTAAATATCACGGTGTCTGCGCCTAGTTCAATCGTATTCGATTTGAGTTCATTCATGGCGCCCTGAATCAAGGTGTCGTTTGGGTAAAACAGGTAACTATACCAATGCCCCTCGCTGCCGGTGACCTCTCCTTTATATTCGCATTGGTCGATATTAATCAGGCCGTGGTAGTCCATTTGTACTTTGTCAGCTTCGCTATGGGGCATTGATGTCGGTGTCGTGCAACCTAGCAATGCACCACTTATAATCAAAGCGACTAATTCCTTTTTCATACGATTACCCTGTTATTTCATCAAATAAATTGCGAAGCCTATCCAGCTAGCGACCAATAGTAGCCACGGCAATTTATTGGCGTGATTTGATGCGGTTTCAACGCTAGTGTCGATATCCTGCTCTTGAGCTTGGTGCGCTTGTTGAGTCTGCTTCTCTTTCTGTACTCGTTTCTTTGCTTTATCAGCTTGGCGACTGCGTTCTTTTTGCTGTTTCTTATAGAGCGCAATGCCTTTCTCAATCCCCTGAGCAATCAATTTAGTTTGTTCTTTGGTTTGAGCGGGTTTTTGAGTCGCTTTGGCTATCTTCAGTGCGTCTTGTTGAGATTCAACAGACGGTGTACTAGTTTTCTTTTTCATACTGAGTTCGATAATTAAAACGGATTAACCAATAAGATAACGCAAACCTAGTTAAGTATGAATGATTTGCGTTAAAGTGTTGGTTTGAAACTAAGTGAAAGTGAGATTTGTGCGGTACTCCATAGAACAATACGATAAGCACGGCTTTTTAAAAGCCCCAATTCTATTATGGTTGGGTTGGCTGTTTCTTGCGAAAGCGCTGGTCGTGTTCATTGTTGCAGGTGCAAGTAGAGAGTCGGGAACCGATATTCTCGAGATCATCTATCCAGATCATCATATGTTTTATGTAGGGATCGCTTTGAGTATCCCTAGCTTGTTACTCATGTGGTTGTTTGGGCTAAGATCTCCAGATAGAAAGCGCCTGAATAAAGTCGTATCTTGGGGGCGTTGGGTCACTATGACGGCTATTTTAGCACAAGGCTCTCATACGATTTATTTAATCTATTTGGATAACGGATGGTTCCGTTGGTCAAATGGTCTCACTCTATTGCTGCTCTTATGGTTAGCGCTTTATCTAACTAATAGCCATGCAGCAAAGGATTGCTTTAAAGTGGTTGAGCACGAAGACTGATTCTCATCAAAACATTTGTCCTATTCACAATTATACTTAGAAGCTAAAACTGGAAGGAATAATCTATGTTTAATGTCTCAAATGAGCAGCCTAACGTTCAAAGTGCTATCTTGCCAGAAGCTGGGCCTTTCGCTCTTTACGTTCAACTTAAAGTGAATGCTAACGCTACTAATGTACTCGCAGAAATTCAAAAGATTCCTGCGCTAATCGAAGGGCTCAATCAAACTCAACCAGATGCGAACTTAACGGCGTCAGTTGCGTTCTCAAAGGCTTTTTGGGATAAGTTCGAGCAAGCTGCTCCCTCGGACTTAATTGATTTTCCTGCGCTTGGCGAAGGTGATGTCACTGCACCGAGCACATTGTCTGATGTTCTGATTCACTGTCATTCAAATCGACACGATCTGCACTTCTTCATCCTACGTAAATTGCTATCTGAAGTAGCTGCGGACGTTGAAGTAGTTGATGAAACCTACGGTTACCGTTTCCTAGATTCACGTGACATGACCGACTTCGTTGATGGCACCGAAAACCCGAAAGACGCACAGCGCGCTGAAGTGGCGATTGTGCCTGAAGGTGAATTTGCTGGCGGTAGCTATGTGATGGTGCAACGTTTTGTGCACAACCTACCTGCTTGGAACCGATTGAATGTATCAGCACAAGAGAAAGTCGTGGGTCGTACTAAGCCCGATTCAATCGAGCTAGACGATGTTCCTGCGGCGTCTCACGTTGGTCGTGTGGATATTAAAGAAGAAGGCAAGGGCCTTAAAATTGTTCGTCACAGCCTGCCTTACGGCACAGCAACGGGCGACCACGGCTTATTGTTCATTGCTTACTGTAATGTCCGTCATAACTTTGATGCGATGCTAGAGAGCATGTATGGCGTAACAGATGGTAAAACAGACCAACTGCTTCGTTTTACTAAAGCGGTGACAGGCGCTTACTACTTTGCTCCTTCAACTGAGATGTTGAGTGCATTAACGGTTAAGTAAATCGCCTCAAATAGAATAAATAATGGGAGCCTCAGGGCTCCTTTTTTATTAAAGCTTTAGATGAATTGGTCGATATAAGAGCAATCGTGAGTTTTATTCATCTTTTTGTAAGTGAAGGTCTATGGCTATAACTGTTAATACAAATGTCTCAGCGCTGGTGGCTCAGAGGAATCTGTCGAATGCCAACAACATGCTGAACCAATCTTTGGAGCGCTTAGCTTCAGGGAGTCGTATTAATAGTGCAAAAGACGATGCGGCTGGCTTACAAATTTCGAATCGATTAGAAGCGCAGATGAGCGGCATTGATGTCGCGGTTCGAAACGCTAACGACGGAATCTCCATTATGCAGACGGCAGAAGGAGCAATGAATGAAACCACTAATATCATGCAGCGCATGAGAGATTTGTCCCTACAAGCGAGTAACGGGTCGAATAGCTCATCGGAACGAATCGCTATTCAAGAGGAAGTCACCGCCTTAAATGACGAGCTGAATCGAATTGCAGAAACCACCTCATTCGGTGGTAAAAAACTCCTCAACGGCAGCTTTGGACATACCTCTTTTCAAATCGGTGGCAGTTCTGGCGAAGCGGTGCAGATAGGCTTAAAAAGCATGCGTACCGATGACATCAACATGGGTGGATTTAGCTATGTCTCCAATGGTATGGCTAGTAATTCATGGGAAGTGAAATCCAACCAGAATGATATGACGATGTCGTTTACCGATCGTTTTGGTCAGCCACAAGAGATCACCATCAACGCGAAAGCGGGCGATGATATTGAAGAGCTGGCGACCTACATCAATGGTCAGACGGATCTCGTGTCAGCTTCGGTTAATGATGACGGGCAACTTCAGATCTATATGTCTGGCGAAGATACTGCGGGCACGATCTCTTTTTCAGGTTCTTTAGCCAGTGAGCTTTCGATGTCGGCGGGTTATTACGAATCTGTCGATGACATCAATGTCACCGATGTGGGTGGAGCGCAACGTGCAGTTTCTATTTTAGATACAGCAATGAAGTACGTGGATAGTCATCGTTCTGAGTTAGGCGCAATGCAAAACCGCTTTGATCATGCCATCAATAACCTTGAAAATGTTCATGAGAACTTGGCGACATCAAATAGTCGTATTAAAGATACCGACTACGTCAAAGAAACTACTCAGATGCTTAAGCAACAAATTTTGCAGCAAGTGAGCACAACGATACTCGCTCAAGCCAAGCAAGCTCCGAATCTCGCTTTAACGTTATTAGGTTAATGAATTACCTCGAATCTTATAAAGGTATTTCAGCTTAATCAGTCTGTTTGGTTAATTAAAATACAAATTATTGCTCGACCGACTTCTCGGCAACTTTAGCGTTTTTCTCATCTTTTTTTGATAATTTTACTGCCAGTCACGCTTTCTTCTCCTTTATCGCTATTTCTTTAATTTTGTTGTTTTTTTCCTAAAGGTTTCGCCAATCACGCCGTTATTAAAAGTAACTTAGAGATAACTACTTGGTTTTCCGAGACGTCGGAAACCGCTATACCGGAAAATCAATTGGAGAAATCACCATGGCAGTGAATGTAAATACAAACGTTTCAGCGATGACAGCGCAACGTTACCTAAACAACGCAAACAGCGCACAACAAACATCAATGGAGCGTCTAGCTTCAGGCTCAAAAATCAACAGCGCAAAAGATGACGCTGCGGGCCTACAAATCTCTAACCGTTTGAACGTTCAGAGCCGCGGCCTTGATGTTGCAGTACGTAACGCGAACGACGGTATCTCGATTGCACAAACTGCTGAAGGTGCAATGAACGAGACGACTAACATCCTGCAACGTATGCGTGATTTGTCTCTACAATCTTCAAACGGCTCAAACTCAAAATCAGAGCGTGTAGCGATTCAAGAAGAAGTAACAGCACTGAACGACGAACTAAACCGTATCGCGGAAACCACGTCTTTTGGTGGTAATAAGCTGCTTAACGGTACTCACGGCACTAAATCATTCCAAATCGGTGCGGATAACGGTGAAGCGGTAATGCTTCAACTGAAAGACATGCGCTCTGATAA
>NZ_JAUJED010000021.1:0-47470 GCF_030442075.1 Vibrio sp. TMPB1044
AATCCAGTAAGAAGACATGGGACTCTAGGTGGAGTGAGTCCCATGGACTTTGAACTAATCAACTAAACCCCTGTGTCTACTTTTTAGGGGCCATATCACTATCACATATCACTACTCGCTACTCGCTACTCGCTACTCGCTAAAGCATCTCAACGGCTTTTTCTATCGCCGCTACGAGTTTTTCAACATCATCCATGTTGTTGTAAATACCAAATGAAATTCGAACCGTTCCTTTCACTCCAAGTGCATCCATTAATGGGTGAGCACAGTGGTGCCCTGCACGTACCGCGATACCTTGCTGATCCAACAGCGTAGCAATGTCTTGGTGGTGAACGCCATCCATCACAAAAGTAATCACACTTGAATTTGGTTTGTAGCCAAGGATTTGGATGTCATCCAATTGATTGAGTGCTTGGTAGGTTTTCTGTTGTAGCTGGTGGATATGATTTTCGACATCTTGTTGTGCAAAACCACTTAACCACTCAATTGCGGTGCTTAATGCTATAGCACCGGCAACATTTGGTGTGCCCGCTTCGAACTTCCCTGGCAGTTCAGAAAAAGTAGTGCCAGAGAACGCAACTCGCTCGACCATTTTGCCACCGCCATGCCAAGGGGGCATCGCTTCGAGTAATTCAAGCTTGCCATAAAGCGCGCCGATACCCGCAGGGGCATAGAGTTTGTGCCCAGAGAATACGTAGAAATCCGCACCTAAAGATGAAACATCAACAGGCTCATGAACGATGCCTTGTGCGCCATCGACCACAACAATCGCATTCATTTTGTGTGCTTTCTCGATGACGACTTCAATCGGCTGACGAGAACCTGTTACGTTGGTTATCTGAGCTAATGCAACAATTTTGGTTTGTTCATTTAAAAGTGCATCAAACGCAGTGAGGTCAAATTCGCAATCCGATGTCATTGGTACTTTAACGACTTTAGCGCCGGTTTGTTCTGCAACAATTTGCCAAGGCACTATGTTGGCGTGATGTTCCATTTCACTCACTAAGATCTCATCGCCAGGTTGAAGGGTACTTCTTGCGTAAGTTTGAGCAATTAAATTGAGTGCTTCGGTGGCACCACGAGTCCAGATGATCTCTTTTGATGAGGCTGCGCCAATGAACTGAGCGACCTTATCTCTAGCAGCTTCAAACTGACTGGTCGCGTTCGCTGTTAAGCTATGACTACCACGGTGAACATTGGCATTTTGTTTGGAGTAATATTGGCTAATGGCATCAATAACTACCTGAGGTTTTTGTGTTGTTGCCGCGCTGTCTAAGTAAATCAATGGTTGTTGATTGATGGTTTGTGATAGCGCAGGAAACTGCTCTCGGATGTGATTGATATCAAACATCTATTCTTACCTAAAATCTTGGAAATTGGTGCTAGCGTTGTGCTTAGCGGTATTGTTATTTTATCGCGACTTGTTAACCGTTGCTGACTAATCTTGATGATTCCAGCTATTTTCTTGCTCTTTGACCTGATCGAACAGCTTTTGGTTAACGGGAACTTTTATCTGATGCTTAAGCGCTGTTTTTATTAGGTGCCCAGTGATGAAGTCGATCTCTGTCTTGCGTTGGTAAAACATATCCTGCTTCATGGATGAGTTGTTCTGCGCTGTGGCTTGGATTACCTGTTTGACGCTGGCTTCTAATTCGTAGAATGAACAAGCGATCTCTTCGGCTTGCATAACTTTTGTGAGCTCTTCAACGATAGAGCTTAAAGTATCCCCAAACTTTTGGTCTGCAAGTTCGCCATTCTTGATTTGTTCCAACCCAGTCAGTGGATTGATAGCACAATTGATGGCGAGTTTGGTCCAAAGCGCGGTTTTTATTTGTGGGTTCCAACTCACAGCGGGGAGAGCATGTTCCAATACATCAACTAAAAACGTGCACTGCTGACCCGTTTGATTAAAAGCACCCAGTTGAGTTTGTCCTAACCCTGTGTGACAAACATTATTCTTGTCGGGCTTGAATGCGGCTTGGGTGGTGGTTGCTAGTACTACCGGGTGGTCATTAATTTGAGCCGCTATCTGATCAACTGCGCCCATTCCGTTATGCATGAACATGAGAATGGTATCAGAGTCGAGATATTGAAGTAACGGAGTGGTAGCTTCTTCTACTTGCCAAGCTTTGACTGTGGAGATCACTAAGTCACTCGCAGATAGCTTTTCGATATTGTTATTACTGAAGGAAAGTGAAGCTTGCTCATCAAGTGATAGGTCCATTGAGGTTTCTGGGGAGCGGCTCCACAAAGAGACATTATGACCAGCTTGAAGTAGTTTTATTGCCCATAAAGAGCCAATTGCTCCAGGTCCAACAATAGTGATGTTCACAGCAATACCGAGATAAGAAAGTGATGCTGCAAGGATAGCGAGGCATTAAATGAAAGCAATAAAAAATGGCACCCGAGGGTGCCATTTTGGAAACTTTCTTAGAAGTTCGATTAGAACTTGTAAGTTACTGCTACGTAGTGACCTACGCCAGAAGATTCAGCTTGTGTAGATGCATCCCATGGAAGGTTTGCGCCATCTTTAAAGCCGTATACATCGCTGTATAGTTTCAAGCCGTAACCAACTGCAAAGCGATCTGAGTGCCAGTAAAGACCGTTAAACATCGCGCCGCCGTTGCTTACTTGAGAGTACTCATCTTGCATACCGAATTGGTAATCGATGTAACCTTGGTAAGAGATGAATGAACCGTTCTCGAAGAAGTAGAATGGCTTGAACCAGTTAGTCGAGATTTGGAAACCGTTCCAGTCTTTGTTGTTTGAATCGTATGTACCGTAAAGGTTTAGACCCATTTTGCCAAACCATGGAACCATTACATCAGAACCAAGACCAACTTTTTGAGTGTTAACGCCAGAGTTACCACCCCATTCCATAAGCGTAGATACGTAAAGCTCTTGAACTGGACCGAAAGAAAGATCTTTACCTGTTAGCCCGTCAAGAGACATACGAGGAGCAAACTTCATGAAGATTTTTTCTTGGCCATTTTTATCACTACCTGGATCAGAAGTTAGGTTGAACACGTCAACGTAACCGTAAAGATCAAAGATTCCAGAGCGACCACCAAATTCCATCTCTAGGTAATCATGAGTAGACTCAGTAACGCCTTTCTCATTGAATGCACCCATAAGGTTGAACTGCATCCATTTGTAATCGTTCTTATGGATGTCGCCGTCAGAATAATCAGCTGCCATTACTGGAGCAGATACTGCTGCAAGTAGGCCAAGAGTTAAAAGTGATTTACGCATAATGGAACTCTCTATGTTTGAAATAAGTAACCCGCTAATCCGTGCGTGTTTATGATGTCCGAATGCCGAGCATAATAGCGATTTTGTTCTCAAATAAAAGTGAGACAGAGTGAAAACTACAATTATTAAGGTGAGATCGATCACACTACTGAGCTAAATGATGGAACTTTAAGGTGGTAGTGCATCTTGATGCACTTTAGGTTCTATTGGTTTTGTGAAATCTGATTATTTTGTAGATAAATTGGTGAATTGCTGTTCTAAGCAAACGATTATACTAAATAGAGTGATATGCATATCAAAATCAACAGTATTCTTTTCTATGTAATTTATCCCCAGAAAACGACTAAATCTCTCCTCAGTTAGATCCTCTCTTTGATCTATTTTTAACCAACTCCGTAATGGTGGTGGAATCAATTGATGAACAACTCATGTGATAAGTAATTTGGAATGTGAGCCTTTTTACTTTTCCCATCACAGATATTATTGAGACAGTTCACTGCACTAAATACTGAGAGAGAGTATTTGAAGATTTTTTACTGAGCTTATCTTTTGTGTGACGAACTGGTCTAACTTTTTGGAGAGAAGACCGATGAAATATTCACCATTACTAGCGGTAGCAATATCAGCGCTGTTCATTGTTGGGTGTGATGATGACGATGAACCTACTACACAACTTCAAGCTGTTCATGCATCACCCGATGCACCTTTAGCTAATGTTATTGTCAACAGTCAGGCTCGTTGGACTGGCGTCGATTATGCTCAAGCGTCTGGGTACGCTTCAGTAAATCAAGGCCAGACAACTCTTCAAGTCGATGTCCAACTCCCAGGTGACGCAGTTGCCACTGTAATTTCGCCAAGCCAATTCGATTTGAGCGGTGAATTAGATTACACCGTGATGGTGGTCGGTGACGCTGACGGTTCTAATAACCCGGTTGAGGCTTTAGTTGTGACGCGACCTTCTGAGGGAACGACATCGAGTTCAAGTTTAGATGTGCAAGTTGTTCACGCGGCAACAGGGGTTGGAGATGTGAACTTATACGTAACGGCGCCGAATGATCCATTGGGTGCTCCACTTGGCACTCTCGGTTATAAAGACTTTACTGACGTACTCAATATTCCAGCAGGGCAATACCGAGTGAGATTAGAAACCGTGAGCGGCAATGCTATTGCTTTTGACTCCGGAGAAATAACTCTGTCTGGCGGTAGCGAGCTAACGATCGCGGCTGTGCCAAGAGCTGACTCCAATAGCACTTCCCCAGTAAAATTGATGGTAATGGACGGTTCGGGCTCATCTTTAATCTACGACATGGCAGAAACTGCAGAAGTAAGAGTCGGTCATCTCGTTGATGGCGCCCCAGATGTAGATGTTTTTGTCAACGGAGCTGCATTTGCACCTCTTGCTGATTTGATGTTTAAAGAGATCCGCGGTTTTATCGATTTAGCCGCAGGAAGTTATGACATTGACATCTTTGCTGATGGCACTACAACCAATGCACTGATTGATGCAGACGGAGTCGCGGTATTTGCTGGTATGGATTACAGCATCTATGCAGTAGGGACGGTAACTCCACTGAGTTTGGAACCATTGGTTATTCCTGAAAACCGTCGTCCGGTTGCGACCAGCGCGGTGCTAAACATTACCCACGCCGCTGCTAACCCAATAGCGGCTTCGGTGGATATTTACTTAACAGAAAACGCGGGGATCTCTGGTAGCACTCCAGCGCTAAGTGATGTGAAGTTCAAAGATTATGCGAATGGCATTTATGTTGCGGCGGGGTCTTATTTTGTGACGATTACTGTAGCGGGTCAGCCGTCGGTTGTGGCTATCGACTCTGCGCCCGCAACCTTAGCTGATGGTGTAGTGTATCAAGTGGTGGCGATCGATGACTCGGCTGGCACAGGCTTCAACCTTATTGTGAGTGATACAACAGACTAGTTCTTACAGGTTACTAGTGACAAAGAAAAAGAGGGTAGCGTGATGCTACCTTCTTTTCTTTTGCTTTTTTGTTCAACTACTCTTGGTTGGTTTTTGCTTTTTCCAGTAAATCTGTGAAAAAGTGGCGCAACGAATAGAGCATGATCAAACTTGGAATCACCATAAGTGCGGTTAGTATAAAGAAGGTTGACCAATCATTGAGGTAATCAACCAACTCACCACTGAATGAAGCCAGCGTTGTTCGACCGAAATTCCCCAACGATGCTAACAAGGCATACTGTGTCGCTGAGAAAGCTTGCCCGGTTAATAGTGTTAAGAAAGAGACAAACGCTACGGTTGAAAACGCAGTTGTAAAGTTATCGACAATGATGGTTGCCAAGAACAAGGTTTCACTCGGGCCAGTGTGAGCGATCCACGCAAACATTAGATTACTGGCCGCCATTGCCACACCGCCGATCATCAGTCCGCGTACAATACCGAATTTCACATTGAAGACACTGCCTACCAAAGTGAAGAATATCGTCGCGCCCCAGCCAATTAACTTGGAGTAATGACCGATCTGTTCATTACTGAAACCTATCTCTTTATAGAAGGTGATCGACATGCGACCTAGGAAGGCTTCACCTATCTTAAATAGGAACACAAACAGCAATAGAGTAATGGCAACTTGAACTCCGTTTCTTTTGAAGAAATCATAAAATGGTTCAATTACCGTCACACTGAACCAAGCGACAATCTTTGAGCCGACCACTTTATTGTGTCGCTGTTGTGCTTGTTCTTGTAGGGCTTCACGTTGTGTATTTGGCTCTCCGACAAAAAGAGTAAACAGCATTAATACAACAACGACACCTGCCATTCCGTAATACACGCCATTCCAACCGATTGAGTCTGCATTAATAAAGGCAAGGTAGCCTGGTAGTGAATAACCCGTCCACCACCCAATTACGGCCATTGCGGAAGCTTGCGGCAGTTTTGATGCTTCGGATTTTGGGAAGGTATCAATACGAAATGCATCAATCGCGATGTCTTGCGTGGCTGAGGCAATGGCAATAGCGAGCGCCAACATTGAGGTAAACGCCAAATTCTCTGCGGGATTGACGCCTGCGATGAATAAGGTGCCGATTAAAACAATGGTTTGGCAGAAAAAGATCCAACTGCGGCGCTGGCCGAGTATTGCGTGAAGCACCGGCAGTTTTACTCGGTCTACCAATGGTGCCCATAAAAAGTTAATCGCATACACGGCAAACACACTACCAAAGTAGCCAATGGCAGCACGCGTTAAACCTGCATCTTTTAGCCAGCCAGACATGTTGGATCCAATAAGAACCCATGGGAAGCCACTCGAACAGCCGAGCATAAACACCCAAAGTAGACGTTTATCTAGGTAGCTGCGAAAAGTCTGCATCCAAGAAAGAGAGGGAGTGCCTGATGACATAGGGCGTCCTTGTATAGAAAAACGCCCTTAAGAAATAAGGGCGCTACATTGGATTACTTAAGAAGGGTCACTTTAGTGATGACGATTGGGTCGACTGGAATGTCTGACATGCGGCCCATTCGCTTAGTTGGGATCGTTGCCATTTTTTGAACAACGTCAAAGCCTTCGGTTACTTTGCCGAATACAGCGTAACCAGGGTTGCCACCTTTAGCGTTTAAGAAGTCGTTATCTGAAAAGTTAATGAAGAACTGGCGAGTTGCAGAATCAGGCGCATTGGTACGAGCCATTGCGATCGTTGCTGTATCATTCTTTAGGCCGTTACTGCCTTCATTTTTGATAGGAGCATAAGTCGCTTGTTGATTCATATCTTGATCGAAGCCGCCACCTTGCGCCATAAAACCAGGGATAACACGGTGGAAGATAGTGCCTTCGTAGCTGCCGTCTGCGACGTATTTTAGGAAGTTCTCTGCGCTAACCGGTGCTTGTTCTTGGTTTAGCTCAATTGTGAAGTCGCCTAATGTTGTTTCTACGTTCACTTTAGGACCAGCCCAAACGCTCACGCTCACCAGCATTAATGCGATAGAAGATAAAATACGAACCATTAGAAACGTTCCTTCATGTAAGTTTGTAGCTCTTGGTCGTTAGCGATTTCCGTAAGAACCAAGTTAATTACGTCATTAAGAACCATAGAGATGTCGTCATTTGAGGCACTCAAAGCACCAGTGCGCGTTGCAGTACCGTTGAATGTTTTCACTAACTTGCCTTCAGGCGTTTCAGCCGTAACTTCAAGCGTCACTTTACCGTCCATTTTGTTTTCCATAATGGTGTGTTCTACGGTAACAAGCGCTTCTTGAATCTCCAAAACAATTGAGTTTTCACTGTTTACGCTTGCACGAAAACCTTGAGACTCTAACTGCTGAGCAATAGCGTTTTCTAGAGAAATACGCATGTTTTGCTTAGCATGAATTGGTTGAATGTTTGAACGGCCACTATCAACCAATGCAACATATTGAGCGGCACGAACATCTTTACTGGTTAGTGTGTATGTTTTGCCTTGTACAAGGTTGCTTGAGCTTAGTGAAGCTTCTGGCATTACATTGATTTGTTCTTGCTGAGGGGCTGAACATGCTGTCAAAGCCATAATAGAAGCAGCCAAAATCAGTTTTTTCATTCCTTTATCCTTTCTAAATTCACACCAGAAGCTCGGTATCTTAAATTCTTGTGAAGTCGTTTCTGCTTATTTATTAAAATTCGCAGGCTCTCTTGTTGCTTGTAATATCTCAAATTTTTGGTTTAGTTCAAGCGTTTCAACGTTAGCTTCACCAAATAGTCTCGCTAGTTTGACATCGTATCCGAGGTGTCGGTTGCCAATAACAATTAATTTGCCTCCATTGCTAAGAACATGCTTTGCATCACAGAACATTTGCCATGCAATGTGATCAGTAATCGCTTGTTGCTGATGGAATGGAGGATTACACATCACTAAGTAGGTGCTGTTTTTCTTAAAGCCATCTAAACAGTTGTTGGCGATGAACTGGAAGTTGCCGTCTTCACCAAGGTTATCCTTGACGTTTTGGCGTGCTGACTCCACAGCCATAAAGCTTTCATCCACACAGGTAATACGAGCTTGTGGGTTCAATTGCCCTGCTTTTACGCTCAATACACCGTTGCCACAGCCTAGGTCGATGATATGACGCAGCTCTGGATCTTGAGGGATATGCTCTAGCATATAGCGAGCGCCTTGATCGAGTGCTTCCCCTGAGTAAACATTTGGTAAATTTTTCAGGCGGATATCTTCACCGTCTACATCCCACTCCACAAAAGGCTCTACCGTTTGAACAGGTTGGCAATTTGGAGAAGAGAAAACCAAGCGGTGCTTTTTCTTCGCTAACGAGGTTTTGGTCTCGCCTAGGTACTTCTCGAAAAGGTTAAGTGTAGAGGTGTGGATCTCTTTGACTTTGTTGACACCGATCACTTGGCAGCCTTCTGACAGTGCTTGGCGTAACTGACTTAACTGCCATACTAGGTGGCGGTTGGTCTTTGGTAGCTGCATGATCACAAGGTCGATACCGTGCGGGATATCATCCATGGTGTTTAAAAAGTTGACTCGATTACATTGATTACGCTGTAAGTTTTTTAGCGCACCGCGATGAGAAATAAATGAGTCGCTCATCATGGTGACATCATGATCTTTCGAGAACCAAGCGGATAGGGCACCAAAGCTGTCGTTCATGATCAGAATGTGTTTGCCAGGTTCAAGATTCATCTCTTCAACATGACTGATCAGGTATTCGTCGCCCGCATCCCAAGCTTGAAGGGTTTCATTTGAACGTTTTGGGAAACGATGTAAGGTCAAAGTTCTGTCGTGAAAGGTAAGTTCGGTTTTCATTGCTTGAGATACTTATGTAAGAAATAACAAAGATATTGTCTCAAATGCGGCCTGAACAAGATAGATAAAACTCAACCAAACCTATGCCATTCGCTATTAAATACTCGGACACTCGACCTATTAGGGTTTATACTCACCCCACGGATAATGCCAATACGTTATAAAGGAATCACAATGATCCAAGAAGTTATCGAAACAAAATTGCACAATGAGTTTTCACCAAGTCATTTAAACGTGATCAATGAGAGCTATATGCACAATGTTCCGGCCGGTTCTGAGAGTCATTTTAAAGTGATTGTTGTCAGCGATGCGTTTGAAGGTTTACGCCTTATTGCTCGTCATCGAGCGGTAAATAAAGCTCTTTCAGAAGAGCTTGCGAACAATATTCACGCACTGTCCATTCACACTTATACAAAAGATGAATGGTTGAAGCAGCTAGATAACGTGCCAGATAGCCCAATGTGTATGGGCGGTGGGAAATAGTAGAGTAATCGAATATAGAAGAGGTGGCGATGCCACCTTTTTTGTTGCCAAATACATCTGTTTTTCGTTGTTATATCACTCAAACTGATGGTAAATCGAGCGGTTGAAAATACCCACAACGAGTAGTGTTTTTATTAACAGTGTTTCAACATAACTCGAAAAATATGAGTTTGTGACAGAGTATTAATCTCTTGTTTAAAACACGATTCAAAAGCCATTTTATCTGTGCGGCTCGTCAAATTTATACATATTTTAGAGTCCATATGCTTCAAATCTCACCAAATATAGGCCGTATTCAAGTTATTGGTCATGGCATCAAGTTGTCAAAAAATGCTAGAATACGGCACCTGATAAATCTCACATAATCTTTGTGGTGAATTTATTAATGTAATGTTGCGATTTTGGTATCTCAAATTTACCAAGACCGGACACTGTAATGTCGTGTCTAAGGGCGATTTTAAAACGTCCTGAATTTACGCAATTAAAAGAATCTTTTTCCCGATAAAGTAGTGCAAGTGCGTATGATTACAATAAAGAAGGGTTTGGATCTTCCTATCGCAGGAACTCCATCCCAGGTGATTAATGATGGTAAGTCCATCACTAAAGTCGCCTTGCTTGGCGAAGAGTACGTTGGTATGCGTCCTACGATGCATGCTCGCGTTGGTGATGAAGTGAAGAAAGGCCAAGTTCTTTTTGCAGATAAAAAGAACCCAGGTGTTGTATTTACTTCTCCAGCAAGCGGTAAAGTTATTGAAGTGAACCGTGGTGCTAAGCGTGTTCTTCAATCAGTAGTGATTGAAGTAGCAGGCAATGAGCAAATCACGTTCAATAGCTATGAAGCTAACCAACTAGCAAGTCTTGACCGTGAAACGGTTAAAGCTCAGTTAGTTGAGTCTGGCGCATGGACCGCTTTGCGAACTCGTCCGTTCAGCAAGGTTCCAGCAGTTGATTCTGAAACTCAGGCTATTTTCGTTACTGCTATGGATACGAATCCGCTAGCAGCTGAGCCAGAATTAATCATTAACGAGCAGTCTGATGCTTTCGTTGCTGGTTTAGATCTTCTTTCAACTCTGACTAACGGTAAAGTGTACGTTTGTAAAAAAGGTACTAGCTTGCCTCGTTCAGCTCAGTCTAACGTTGAAGAACATGTTTTTGATGGCCCACACCCTGCAGGTCTTGCAGGCACGCATATGCATTACCTATACCCGGTAAATGCACAAAATGTAGCGTGGAGCATTAACTACCAAGACGTTATCGCATTCGGTAAGTTGTTCCTTACTGGTGAGATTTACTCTGAGCGTGTTGTTTCTCTGGCTGGTCCAGTAGTTAATAACCCACGCCTAGTTCGTACTCAAATTGGTGCTAGCCTTGAAGAGTTGACGGACAGCGAGTTGATGCCAGGTGAAGTTCGCCTGATCTCAGGTTCAGTATTATCTGGTGTTCACGCTTCAGGTCCACATGCTTACCTTGGCCGTTACCATCAACAGGTTTCGGTTCTTCGTGAAGGTCGTGATAAAGAGCTATTTGGCTGGGCTATGCCTGGTAAGAACAAGTTCTCTGTTACTCGTTCATTCCTTGGTCACGTGTTTAAAGGTCAGTTGTTCAACATGACAACGACAACAAACGGTAGTGATCGCTCTATGGTTCCAATTGGTAACTACGAGAAAGTAATGCCATTAGATATGGAGCCTACTTTGCTGCTTCGCGATCTATGTGCTGGCGACGTTGATAGTGCACAAGCACTTGGTGCGCTAGAGCTAGATGAAGAAGATTTAGCACTGTGTACCTTTGTATGTCCTGGTAAGTACGAGTACGGTCAGTTACTTCGTGAATGCCTAGATACAATTGTGAAGGAAGGGTAATTTTCATGGGCCTTAAAAAGTTTATCGAAGACATCGAGCATCATTTTGAACCAGGTGGTAAACACGAAACGTGGTTTGCGCTTTACGAAGCTGCAGCAACACTTTTCTACACACCAGGTACAGTTACAAAGAAAAGCTCGCATGTCCGTGATAGCGTTGACTTAAAACGTATCATGATCATGGTTTGGCTTGCGGTATTCCCAGCAATGTTCTGGGGTATGTACAACGCAGGTGGTCAAGCTATTGCAGCACTAAACCACATGTATTCAGGTGCAGAACTAGTTTCTATCATTGATGGTAACTGGCACTACTGGCTAACCGAAATGCTTGGAGCCTCCTTAGGAGCCGATGCAGGTTGGGGCAGTAAGATGCTCTTGGGTGCGACTTACTTCTTACCTATCTACGCGACGGTCTTTATCGTTGGTGGTTTCTGGGAAGTACTGTTCTGTATGGTGCGTAAGCACGAAGTTAACGAAGGTTTCTTTGTTACTTCTATCTTGTTCGCGCTTATTGTTCCGCCAACACTTCCTCTATGGCAAGCTGCACTAGGTATTACCTTCGGTGTTGTTGTTGCTAAAGAGATCTTTGGTGGTACGGGTCGTAACTTCCTAAACCCTGCACTTGCTGGCCGTGCGTTCCTATTCTTTGCATACCCTGCTCAGATTTCTGGTGACGTAGTTTGGACTGCAGCTGACGGTTTCTCTGGTGCAACAGCGCTTAGCCAATGGGCTCAAGGCGGTGGTAGCGCGCTAATGAACACGGTATCTGGTGAGACGATCACTTGGATGGACGCATTCATTGGTAACATTCCAGGTTCTATCGGTGAAGTATCAACGCTTGCACTTATGATCGGTGCTGCAATGATCGTATACATGGGCATTGCTTCATGGCGCATCATTGCTGGTGTTATGATCGGTATGATTGCTGTATCAACATTGTTTAATGTGATCGGTTCTGACACTAACGCAATGTTCAGCATGCCTTGGCACTGGCACCTAGTTCTAGGTGGCTTCGCATTTGGTATGTTCTTCATGGCAACAGACCCTGTATCAGCGTCATTTACCAATGGTGGTAAGTGGTGGTACGGCATCCTAATCGGCGCAATGTGTGTAATGATTCGTGTAGTTAACCCTGCATACCCAGAAGGCATGATGCTTGCGATCCTATTCGCAAACCTATTTGCTCCTCTGTTTGACCACGTTGTAATCGAGAAGAACATTAAGCGGAGACTAGCGCGCTATGGCAAGTAATAACGATAGCATTAAAAAGACGCTGTTTGTTGTTATCGCATTGAGCTTAGTGTGCTCAATCATCGTTTCAACAGCTGCAGTTGTTCTTAAACCTAAGCAACAAGCTAACGCAGTTCTGGATCAGCAAACTAAGATCCTTGAAGTTGCGGGCATTGAACTTGCGGGTAATATTCCAGCACTGTACGCAGAGAACATTGAACCTCGTCTAGTTGATTTCGCTACTGGCGATTTCGTTGACGGCGACGCTGCTGCATACGACCAACGTAAAGCGGCAAAAGATCCAGCTCAGTCAATCAAGCTTTCAGCTGAAGATGACATCGCTAAGATCATTCGTCGTGCTAACACGGGTACTGTATACCTAGTGAAAGATGGCGCTGAAACTTCTAAAGTTATCATCCCTGTTCACGGTAACGGTCTATGGTCAATGATGTACGCATTCGTTGCGGTAGAAACTGATGGCAACACAGTTTCTGGTATCACTTACTACGAGCAAGGTGAAACTCCTGGACTTGGTGGTGAAGTTGAGAACCCAACTTGGCGTGCTCAATTCGTTGGTAAGAAATTATTCGACGAAAACCACAAGCCTGCTATTCAGGTTGTTAAAGGTGGCGCTCCTCAAGGTTCTGAGCACGGTGTAGATGGCCTTTCTGGTGCAACACTGACTAGCGTTGGTGTTCAACATACATTTGACTTCTGGTTAGGTGATATGGGCTTTGGTCCGTTCCTAGCAAAAGTTCGTGACGGAGGTCTGAACTAATGTCTAGTGCAAAAGAAATTAAAAAGAGCATCTTAGCGCCGGTGTTGGACAACAACCCAATTGCGCTACAGGTTCTTGGTGTGTGTTCTGCTCTTGCGGTAACCACTAAGCTAGAAACAGCATTTGTTATGACTATCGCGGTAATGTTTGTTACTGCTCTGTCTAACTTCTTCGTTTCTTTGATCCGTAACCACATTCCTAACAGTGTGCGTATCATCGTTCAGATGGCAATTATCGCATCACTAGTAATCGTGGTAGACCAAGTGCTTAAAGCATACCTATACGATATCTCTAAGCAGCTATCTGTATTCGTTGGCCTAATCATTACTAACTGTATTGTAATGGGTCGTGCTGAAGCATTCGCAATGAAGTCTGCACCAATCCCATCTCTAATCGATGGTCTTGGTAACGGTCTTGGTTACGGTTTCGTTCTTATCACTGTTGGTTTCTTCCGTGAGCTTCTAGGCTCTGGCAAACTATTTGGTATGGAAGTACTACCTCTAGTGAGCAACGGTGGTTGGTATCAGCCAAACGGCTTGATGCTTCTAGCACCTTCTGCATTCTTCCTAATTGGTTTCTTGATTTGGGCAATTCGTGTGTTCAAACCAGAACAAGTAGAAGCGAAGGGGTAAGGTAGTCATGGAACATTATATTAGTCTGCTAGTTAAATCGATTTTCATCGAAAACATGGCGCTTTCTTTCTTCCTAGGTATGTGTACATTCCTAGCGGTATCTAAGAAAGTTAAAACTTCTTTTGGTCTTGGTGTTGCGGTAGTTGTAGTACTTACAATCGCTGTTCCTGTAAACAACCTTGTTTACACACACATCCTAAAAGAAAACGCGCTTGTTGAAGGTGTCGATTTAAGTTTCCTTAACTTCATCGCATTCATCGGTGTTATCGCGGCACTTGTGCAAATCCTAGAGATGGTTCTAGACCGTTTCTTCCCACCTTTGTACAACGCACTAGGTATCTTCCTTCCACTGATCACAGTTAACTGTGCAATCTTTGGTGGTGTATCTTTCATGGTAACTCGTGACTATAACTTTGCTGAATCTGTTGTTTACGGCTTCGGTTCTGGTGTGGGTTGGATGTTAGCTATCGTTGCTCTTGCGGGTATCCGTGAGAAGATGAAGTACTCTGACGTACCTCCAGGTCTACGTGGCCTTGGTATCACGTTCATTACTGTTGGTCTGATGGCGTTAGGCTTTATGTCTTTCTCTGGTGTTCAACTGTAGGGTAAGCACCCAGTAATAAGGAATAACAAATGCAAAGCATTATTCTTGGCGTAGCGATGTTTACCATTATTGTATTGGCTCTAGTACTAGTGATTCTTTTCGCTAAGTCTAAGCTGGTACCATCAGGTGACATCACTATTTCAGTAAACGGCGACCCTGAAAAGGCGATCGTTACTCAACCTGGTAGCAAGCTACTTGGTGCCCTAGCTGGCGCTGGTATCTTCGTATCTTCTGCTTGTGGTGGCGGTGGCTCTTGTGGTCAGTGTCGTGTAAAAGTTAAGTCTGGCGGTGGCGACATCCTGCCAACTGAACTTGATCACATCACAAAAGGCGAAGCTCGCGAAGGCGAACGTCTTGCATGTCAAGTTGCTATGAAAACTGACATGGAGATTGAACTAGACGAAGATATCTTTGGTGTTAAAAAGTGGGAATGTACTGTTATCTCGAATAACAACGAAGCTACTTTCATCAAAGAACTTGCTCTAGCAATCCCTGAAGGTGAAGAAGTACCGTTCCGCGCGGGTGGTTACATTCAGATTGAAGCTGAACCACATCACGTGAAATACGCAGATTACGATATTCCTGAGGAATACCGTGGTGACTGGGATAAGTTCAACTTGTTCCGTTACGAGTCTATCGTTAAAGAGCATTCGATCCGTGCTTACTCTATGGCTTCATACCCAGAAGAGAAAGGCATCATCAAGCTTAACGTGCGTATCGCAACTCCGCCGCCAAACAACCCTGACGTAGCTCCTGGTGTGATGTCTTCATACATCTGGTCTCTTAAAGAAGGCGACAAATGTACTATTTCTGGTCCATTTGGTGAGTTCTTTGCTAAAGACACAGACAATGAAATGGTATTCATCGGTGGTGGTGCAGGTATGGCGCCAATGCGTTCACATATCTTCGACCAACTTAAGCGTCTTAACTCTACTCGTAAGATGTCTTACTGGTATGGTGCACGTTCTAAGCGTGAGATGTTCTACATTGAAGATTTCGATGGCCTAGCGGCTGCAAACGAGAACTTCGTGTGGCACTGTGCACTGTCTGATCCTCAACCTGAGGACAACTGGGACGGTTACACAGGTTTCATTCACAACGTATTGTACGAGAACTACCTGAAGGATCACGAAGCTCCTGAAGACTGTGAGTACTACATGTGTGGTCCACCAATGATGAATGCGGCTGTTATCGGCATGCTGAAAGATCTTGGTGTAGAAGATGAAAACATCCTACTAGATGACTTCGGTGGTTAATCCATTTAAGTGATTGATATTATGGCTGACTCTCACGAGTCAGCCATTTGTTTTTCTAAGACTATTTTTGACAACATACTGGCTTATATAAGAAAGAGTAAGGCATTCAAAATACCTATTTTTTACTCTTATTTTTCCTTATATAAATCCTCAACATTAGACAGGAGTAAGCAAGTGAGAATTTGGCTTGTTGCATTAACTTCTTTAATTTTTCTTGCTGGCTGTGAACAGCCAAGAGAGCAAGTGCATTTAAGTGGCCCGACAATGGGCACCAGTTACAATATTAAATACATCAATGGTGATGAATTTCCGGAGTCTAACGAAGTTCATACTGAGATCGATCGTCTACTTGAAGAAGTGAATGATCAAATGTCGACTTACCGTGAAGACTCAGAGCTGAGTCGTTTCAACCAACACAAAGGTGCGGACGCATTCGAAGTCTCTGAACAAACCGCTATCGTTGTGAAAGAAGCAATTCGTTTGAACGGTCTTACTGAAGGTGCGCTGGATGTTACGGTTGGTCCATTAGTTAACCTTTGGGGTTTTGGTCCTGAAGCTCGTCCGGAAGTGGTTCCATCAGATGAAGAGCTTGCTGCTCGTAAAGCTAAAGTTGGTATTCATCACTTGAGCGTTGAAGGCAACAAGTTAACTAAAGACTTGCCTAATTTGTACGTCGACCTGTCAACCATTGCAAAAGGTTGGGGCGTTGATGTTGTTGCTGATTACCTTGATTCAATTGGTATTCACAACTACATGGTAGAAGTAGGTGGTGAAATCCGCTTGAAAGGCCTAAACCGAGAAAATGTAGGCTGGCGTATTGCCATCGAGAAGCCAAGTATTGACGAACGCAACATTCAAGAGATCATCGAACCTGGTGATATGGCGATCGCAACGTCTGGTGACTACCGCAACTATTTTGAGCGTGATGGTGTTCGTTACTCACACATCATCAACCCAGAAACAGGAAAGCCTCTTCATCATAAAGTGGTTTCTGTGACTGTTTTAAACCCGTCTTCAATGACTGCAGACGGCTTATCTACTGGCCTTATGGTCTTAGGTGAGGAAAAAGGAATGGAAGTCGCAAACCAACATAACATTCCAGTGTTCATGGTGGTAAAAACAGCAGATGGCTTTAAAGAAATTGCTTCTGAAGCATTTAAGCCATACTTAGGTAAATAAGGTAAGCGAGATAATTATGAATACATTTCTGATTACATTTGGTGTTTTTCTTGCAGTAATCGCAGCAATGTCAATTGGCTACATTATCCAAAAGAAAGTTGTGAAAGGTAGCTGTGGTGGTTTAGGTGCTGTTGGTATTGATAAAGTATGTAACTGTCCTGAACCCTGTGACGCGCGTAAGAAGCGTGAAGCACGTGAAGCTTACCGTGAAGAGAAGCTAGCTGAACGCCAACAAAAAGAAGCGGCTTGGAGTAAAGACCGTATCGCCTAATTAGTGACAGTCATAGGGATAGAGTTATCTGTGCCCTTAAATTGAAAAGCTCAAGATTATCTTCTTGAGCTTTTTTGGTTTTGAGGCTTAGTCATTTATCTTGGCAGATTAAAAATGGAAACAAAAACGAATGCCTATTGTTCGATTTGCATGCTGTTACGCGCAAACACTAGCTGGTTTCTACCTTGCTCTTTTGCCGTATAAAGAAGCTCGTCAGCGGCTTTGATCTGTTCATCTAACTTCGCGTCTAAATCGGTTACGCCAATACTGATACTGACCTTGATTCTTTGAGAGTCATGTACAACAACGTGGCTTTCAATGGCTTCTCTCATGGACTCTAAATTGTCAACAAAGCTCTCAAACGCACCGCATGACTGAATACAAAACTCTTCCCCCCCGAAGCGTACAGCGACATCGTCTTTAAAATGATCTTTGATGATTTTCCCTACATCGATCAGCACGGCATCACCACCATCGTGGCCAAAGGTATCATTCACTTTCTTAAAGAAGTCGATATCCATCATCGCGATATTTCGTTGATCGCAGCCCTTACAAGGATGATTGAACAGGTAGCGACGATTCCATAAGCCAGTAAGAGCATCCTCGTTGGCATGTCGAAACAGCTCATTGGCCGCTTCTTTCATATCAAGCAGTTGATGGATTCGGCAGAAAAACTCTTCTTGGTTAAAAGGCTTGTAAAGGAAGTCGTTAGCTCCTGCTTTCAGAAATCGAGCTGTCATGGTGCGGTCATCGCTGCCTGACAGTCCTAGAATAGCTAATTGGTTTCTATCATGATCACGTCGAATATCACGGATCATCGCTATACCATCTTTCTTCGGCATATCATGGTCTGTAACAACGAATGTAATCTCAGGGTCGTTATGAAGAAGCTTTAATGCTTGTTCGCCGTCTTCGGCTTGGATAGTTTGGATATATTGGTGTTCTAGAAGTTGAGCTATGTAACGGCGAACGACCGCAGAATCATCGACAACCAATGCTTTGTGGCGACGATTATTTGAAATTCTTTGAACCAGAGGGAGTAGGTAGCTTACTGATGACATACTGTCTTTAAGTATGTAGTCAATAACGCCTTTTGCTAGGACTTGTTCTCGCAGTTGATTGTCGAACATCCCGGTAAGAACAATTATTTTCTGTTGATAGCTTAATACGAGATCAATGATCTCACCGTCTTGCCCGTCAGGTAAGCAGTAATCTAATACGGCACACAAGAAATCCGTCTCTTGTTCCAAGATGTTTTTTGCTTCTGCAATCGATTCAGCAAGTGCGACCTCATAACCGCTATTTTTAAGCTGTTGGTACAGGTAGTTGCGGAATGCTCGGCTATCTTCCACTACTAGTATTTTTTCACTCACAAGCGATCCCTACTTATAGACTAAATACTCGTTAACAATAGTATCAGAAGAGCTTATGACTATTGAAGCGAAACCTCTTTAGCTGGACTCGAGATCGTTTTAAATCTGATAATAATTGGATTATACTGTTTATAGATACAGTTGTAAGGTCGAGTAATTCCTAGATGTGTAGCGCGGGTGAAGAGAGAGTAAGAAAAATAATTCATGTCGATATGGATTGTTTTTACGCGGCTGTAGAAATGCGTGATAACCCTGCTTACCGAAATCGCCCGTTAGCTGTTGGTGGGCATGAAAAGCAACGCGGCGTTTTGAGCACCTGTAATTATGAAGCCCGCAAGTTTGGTGTTCGCTCTGCAATGCCGACAGGAAAAGCCCTACAGCTTTGTCCTAATCTATTGGTTGTGCCGGGAAGAATGTCGGTCTATGTCGAGATATCTAAAAAGATCCGTGAAATTTTCTCTCGATACACATCAGTCATTGAGCCTCTTTCTTTGGATGAAGCTTTCCTTGATGTCACCGACTCTAAGCAGTGTTATGGTTCAGCTACACTTATTGCTGAGTCGATTCGCCGTGATATTTGGAATGAACTGAATCTGACGGCTTCTGCAGGTATTGCACCGATTAAATTTTTGGCGAAAGTGGCCTCGGATCTGAATAAGCCCAATGGTCAGTTTGTTATCCCTCCACAAGATGTGCAATCAGTGATCGATGAGCTACCACTTGAAAAGATTCCTGGTGTCGGTAAGGTGAGTATTGAAAAGTTGCATCAAGCAGGCTTTTTTACTTGTAAGGATATCAAGGAGTCTGACTATCGAGACCTGCTACTCAAGTTTGGCCGTCAAGGTGCATCACTCTGGAAGCGCAGTCATGGCATTGATGATCGAGAAGTTATCATCGAGCGCGAGCGAAAATCGGTAGGCGTAGAGCGCACCTTTACCCAAAATATTTCAACCTACGCCGAATGCTGGCAGGTAATCGAAGACAAGTTGTTTCCTGAACTTGAAACTCGTTTAGAAAAAGCCAGCCCAAGCAAAGCGATCATCAAACAGGGCATTAAGCTCAAGTTTGCCGACTTTCAACAAACTACTATTGAGCACATCCACGCCTCTTTAGATCGTGAACACTTCAAAGAACTGTTAAGTGAAATACTGAAAAGACAACAGGGGCGAGAAATACGCCTGCTTGGTTTAAGTGTGATGCTGCAACCCAAAGATCAAATGCGCCAGTTGAGTTTCTTTTAGGGTAAGGCGTTGGGAGTATAGATTTAGAAGTGTTGGTATTTGAATGCCGACTAGGTTTGATAACCTAGTCGGTTTTTTCTAATCAAGGAAATTAGCTTATCTAGGAAGTTGCTTAACTCGCGCTAAGGTATCACTGAATGGTTGCTGCTCCAGCTTACCGTAACCAACCATTTTGCTGGCTTTAAGCTTGGTTGAAAGTGGGGTGGCGATTCCGCATAAGAAGCGAGTAATAGCTTCGTCGGTAATCAATTGTTGGCTAGCAGAAATAAATTCATGTATCCATGTCATCACCGTCTCATCATCGACAGGTTCAACATCAACGGTTGGTAAGATTGCCACTTCTCCTCTACATACAGAGCAGTGACCGCAGTTTGTTGGTGCTTTATCATCAGCAAAGTAACTCGCAAGGCGTGAGCTAAGGCAAGTATCCGCCTCAAAGAAATTCAGCATTTGGCTAAGACGGTTTATCTCGCTGTTCTCTTTTGCTTTAAACAACTCAGTTAGACGCTCGGACAGTTGCATCATATCTTCAGAAGTATTGTGGATCGTGTAGACATCCGTGATCTGCTTGCTCTCCAATTCAATCCAACCTTGTTCATTGAAGTAATCGATAGCTGCAATTACGCGCTGACGATCGGCTTGGAAGTGAGTCCAAAGTGCATCGAAGTCGACTTGGCACCACACTCTTGCTTGAGGAGAGCATTGGAAAATCGCTTCTACAAATTGACGACGTTCACTTTGAAATTGCTCTGTGATCTGCTGCTTTGGGCGAATGAACTTAAATTTGTAATCAGCAAAGTAGCTGTACTTCGGCTCAATCACACCTTCAATTTCGAGATACACCAGTAGTGTTTTAAGCGGTAATTGACGAATGTTGGATTCACGTGATAGCTGGTTAAGCATGATCTCCCATTGGTTCGAGCCAGAAGCGCCAATGTTTTGATTTTCGTAGATCTCTTTCAATACTGCCTGGATCGATATGTTGTCGGGCGTATCACCAAAAACGAAGTTCTCGAGTGTGCTTAAACCATGTTTGTTAGCGAGTAGAATACATTCAGACGCTTGACCATCTCGGCCAGCTCTGCCGATCTCTTGTGAGTAGTTCTCTATCGATTTTGGTAAATCAAAGTGAATTACTCGGCGAATGTTGGACTTATCCACGCCCATACCAAACGCAATGGTTGCGACGATACAGCTCACTTCATCATTCATGAATTGATGTTGAATAGCATCTCTATTTTCAGGCTTAAGACCCGCATGGTAAGCCACCGCATTAACGCCAGCATTGCGAAGTTGCTGAGCCACCATCTCTGCTGTTTGTTGAAGGGTGACATAAACAATAGTTGGAGCGAGAGAAGCTTGGTTAACGACATTACACAAGGTTTCTAGCTTGCTGGTTTGTTCGCAAGGTTGAATCGACAGGTCGAGGTTTTGACGATAGAACCCCGTAACCACAACGCGTTCCTCATCAATTTCGAACTTCGATTTCATATCTTGGATAACAGATGTCGTCGCGGTTGCTGTCAGTAGCAGCACTTGAGGAATATTGAGCTGTTTCTGATATTGAGGAAGCTTCAGATAATCTGGTCTGAAGTTGTGTCCCCATTCTGAAATACAGTGCGCTTCATCTACCACCAGTAACGAGATCGGCACTTGGGAGATAAACTGGCGAAAGCGTTCGTTTTTCAAGCGCTCAACGGAGATCATGAGGATCTTGGTGTCACCGTTACGTACCGACTGCATAACCTGTTGTGTGGTTTGTCTGTCTTGGCTTGACTCGATTGCAGCTGCGCTAATGCCTTTACTGTGTAGGAAAGCGAGTTGGTCTTTCATTAAAGCTAACAGTGGTGATATCACCAAGGTTAATTGCGGCAGCTCTAATGCTGGTAATTGATAGCACAGCGATTTACCTGAGCCTGTAGGGAATATGGCCGCAGTTGAGTGACCAGATAGAACATTATCAATGACTTGCTTTTGCCCATTACGCAGTGAGTCGAATCCGAATACTTGTTTTAGCTTCTGCTCAATCATTTATGTTCTACCTGAGTTATTAAGTGTCGTATTGATGCTAAAGCGGGCGCCTATTCATGATAGCGTCGCTTGATGAATCAAATGTCTTGCACCTGATTGTACCTAATTCTATTCTGTAGCTCCTATAGAAAAGCACCCCAATAGTATGAATAAGTCTGAGCTTCGCCAAATAATTATAGAGCAACTCGAATCCCGATTACGTATCGCACAATCTGCCACTCAACGCGCGATTGACGCTGCGACAGATGAAGAGACAGTGCCTGAGCATAAGTACGATACATTGGCGCTAGAAGCTTCATATCTTGCCCATGGTCAAGCGGTGAGGGTGCAAGAGTGTGAGGACGACATTCAGTGTTATCGTAACTTAGTGCTGCGTGATAGTGAGAAGATTACGGTGAGCAGCTATGTTGTGGTCATTGACGAGCGAGATAAATATAAACACTTCTTTATGGGGCCGAGAGTTGGGGGGCTGTCTGTCACGTGGAATGATAATGAAGTAGCTATCGTGACGGCAAATGCACCTTTTGGTCAGGCGTTAATGGGTAAAGAAGTCGGTGATGAAATTGAATTTAAAGTTGCTGATAACCAGTTTTGCTACGAAGTGGTATCGGTTTGCTGAATAATTGGCTAAGGAATATAAGACGTTGCTCTGACAAAGAAGTATAAACCCAAGGTATAGTAATTTGTCAGATTGATGAGAGGATGTTATGAAAAACAGTGTATTAATTGCATCACTAACAGCGGTTATTGCTGTTGTGAGCCTGCCAACGTTTGCAGCGCAGTGTCGAGTTGATTTGAAGAATGAATTACGAATCGATGACCAAAAAGTCGAAATTCATCAGGTGAATGGTGATACTGCGGTCTTCGATGAAAACAATGACCTCTATATCCATGGCGAAAAAGTTGAGCTCGATGCTAACCAACAAGCTGCAATAGAGAAGTATCGTGACAGCATGAGTGAGTATTTACCTCGCGCAAAGCAAATGGCTAACGAGAGCTTAGCATTAGCCAATGACGTTATTGATGATATTGCTGCTAGCCTAGATTCGCCTGAGTCGTTTGATAACGTAAAAGAGTCAATGAAGACGTATTTTGCTGAACTTGAGGCTCGTTACTACAAAGATGGTGAGCTAGTACTACCAGCAGAAAGCTTTGATTCGATGGCCAATGGTTGGTCTGAAGATTTCGAGAAGGCTAAAGAGATCTTTAACCAAGAATTTATTTCTAGCGCTTTTAATGCGATGTCAGAAAAAATGAAACAAGACGGTGGTCTAAACCTTACCGAACTAGCTGACAGTATGGCTGAATTAAAGCTGAAAGTTGAAGAGCGAATGAAAGAACACTCTCAACAAGTACAAGAAGAAGCAAACGAGTTCTGTGATTCTCTTGATGAGATGGCGGAGCAAGAGCAAGAGTTGCATGAAATCATTCCGAACCTAAAAGACTATCAAGTCTTCACGATCTAATCTGGATCGACTTATGAATAGCAAGAGCATCGGTTGGTGCTCTTTTTGTTTGTACAAATGTAGCCACACGGCGAGTATTTATCTCAATTTAATCCATTTCCTTTTCAAGCCTGCCACCTCGCTTTATTGCTTTTAATTGAACGATAAGACTGGTCGTTTGTTAATTTTATGGTTCTAAATAGCGTATTGATTGTAAAAATTAGATAATTGTTCATTTATTGGTTGTACCTATCATTGCTTTTTATTACTGTACTTCTCAACTAGTTCACTGATTTTTAATGCGGGCGATATGGACCAACAATCTTCCTCTTCAAGAGAGCATTTTAGCTCTCGTTTAGGCTTTATTTTAGCAGCGGCTGGTGCAGCGGTTGGCTTAGGTAATATTTGGGGGTTCCCGACTCAAGTTGCCAGCAATGGTGGCGGTGCTTTCCTTTTGGTCTATTTGATCATGATCTTTGTGGTTGCTTTCCCAATGCTAGTGGTTGAGATGGCGATCGGTCGTCACGGCCAAGCAAATCCAGTTGATAGCATGCGCTCGTTGACGGCAAACCCTTTAGGTAAAAAAGTCGGTGAGTTTGTCGGTTGGATTGGCTTAAGTGTACCAAGTGCCGTATTGGCGTTTTACAGTATTGTTGGTGGTTGGTTAATCTGCTTCCTAATTGGCGCCGTCGCTGATCTGATTGGTTTAGAGGCTGCTGCTGATTGGTTTAAAGGCTTCAGCGTTGAGCGTAATGTATTTGGTACCGTCGCGTTCTATGTGCTGACGATTCTGATTGTACAGGGTGGTGTTAAGCAAGGCATCGAGAAGTGGTCGACGCGTTTGATGCCAGCACTGTTTGTGTTGTTCGGCCTATTGTTTGTCTACATCATGACGCAAGCTGGTGCGATGGAAGGCTTAAAACATTACCTAGTTCCAGACTTTGAGAAAGTGTGGGATAGAAAGCTGATTCTAGCGGCGATGGGGCAAGGCTTCTTCTCGCTAACGATTGGTGGCTGTTCAATGTTGGTTTATGGCTCTTACTTAAGTAAGAAAGAAAACCTGCCAAAAATGGCGATGAACGTGACGCTGGTAGATACTGCAGTGGCTTTTATTGCTGGTTTGGTAGTAATGCCTGCAATGTTTGTTGCGATGCAAAAAGGCGTTCAAATCTATGCGGAAGACGGTTCACTATTGAGCTCTGACACACTGGTATTCACTGTTCTGCCGTTGATGTTTGATAGCTTAGGTGTGCTTGGTCAGATCTTCGCAATTGTTTTCTTCTTGTTACTAACCATTGCCGCGCTGACTTCTTCTATCTCAATGTTAGAAGGCCCGGTAGCGTTAGTGAGTGAGCGCTTCAATACTAAACGTACGTCAACAAGTTGGGTGATTGGTGGTGCTATCGCGCTGTTTAGTGTGGTGATTGTTTACAACTTTGCTGCGATGTTTGGCATGGTAGCGATGATTGCAACTCAGTACCTTCAACCAGTCGCTGCACTGATGTTCTGTGTGTTTGGTGGTTGGGTATGGAGCCGAGCTTCAAAAGTGAAAGAGCTTGAGCAAGGTTGCTCTGATTTCCAATTGGGTTGGTTTGGTAAGGTTTGGCCTATGTATGTGAAGTTCGTGTGCCCAATCTTGGTAGCAACGGTTATCTGGGCTTCTTTCGGCTAATTAGCCATTATTGTCCATTTGTCCATTTGTCTATTGTTCACTCGTCTTAATTTAACAAAGCCGCTCTCATAGAGCGGCTTTGTTGTATCTGAATGATGGCGATGTAACGTGACAGTTTGTCGATACTAAAAAGGCGCATACCTGAGGGGATGCGCCTTTCAAATAGAGGGGAGTTAAGTAATGGCTTACTTAATTTCCATACCTTGAGCTTGTAAGTCTGCATGGTAAGAAGAACGTACAAATGGACCACAAGCTGCGTGAGTGAAGCCAAGCTCTAGAGCAATCTCTTTCAGCTCATCGAACTCAGAAGGCGGCACGTAGCGTTCTACTGGTAAGTGGTGGCGGCTTGGTGCTAGGTATTGGCCTAGTGTCAGCATAGTCACACCATGTTCGCGAAGGTCTTTCAGTACTTGAACGATCTCTTCTTTCGTCTCACCAAGACCCATCATCACACCTGATTTTGTTGGAATATCAGGGTGCTGCTCTTTGAATTTCTTCAGTAGATCAAGAGACCACTTGTAGTTCGCACCTGGACGCGCTTTACGGTATAGACGTGGCGCTGTCTCTAGGTTGTGGTTGAAAACATCTGGCGGGTTGTCTTTCATTAGATCAAGCGCAACATCCATACGACCGCGGAAGTCTGGAACCAGTGTTTCGATACGAATATTTGGGTTTAGTTCGCGAATCTCACGGTTACAATCAGCAAAGTGCTGAGCACCGCCGTCACGCAAGTCATCACGGTCAACTGAAGTGATTACTACGTACTTCAGTTTCATGTCTTTAATCGTCTTAGCCAGTTTCTTCGGCTCTTCTGCTTCAGGAGCAACAGGACGACCATGGGCAACATCACAGAACGGGCAGCGACGAGTACAGATAGCGCCAAGAATCATAAACGTTGCCGTACCGTGGTTGAAACACTCGGCTAGGTTAGGGCAAGACGCTTCTTCACAAACTGAGTGCAGGTTGTTTTTGCGCATTGCTGATTTGATTTCTTGAATACGATGGCTGTCTGAAGGAAGTTTAATCTTCATCCATTCAGGCTTACGTAGAACTTCTTTCTGTTCAGCAGGCATATTCTTTACGGGAATTAATGCCATTTTGTCAGCGTCACGATATTTAACGCCTTTTTCCATTTGGATTGGTTTGCTCATGATTTTATGCTTCTGCTGTAATGTTACTGGTGGCTTGAATGTCTACTTGGTCATAGCCGAGTAGCTCTACGAGCTCTTGTATTAACTGTTGCTCAACGTTTTCTAGTTCACTTGGTCCGCCGAGTTGGCTTACCTGTGCCATTTCCATACCTTGGTAACCACATGGGTTAATACGTAGAAATGGAGACAGGTCCATATCGACGTTGAGTGCTAGTCCGTGGAACGAGCAGCCACGTCGAATACGTAATCCGAGTGAACAGATTTTTTTGCCATCGACATAAACACCAGGAGCGTCAGGTCGGGCAGCTGAATCTATATTGTAAGCTTTCAGAGTATTGATTACGAGGTTCTCGATATGAGTAACCAAATCACGCACTCCGAATTTCTTGCGGCGGATATTAATCAGAAAGTAAGCAACTAATTGGCCTGGACCGTGGTAAGTCACTTGGCCACCGCGATCGCTTTGTATCACAGGGATATCACCGGCATTTAATACATGCTCAGCTTTGCCTGCTTGTCCTTGAGTGAAGACAGGGTTGTGCTCAACCAACCAAACTTGGTCTACGTCTTCTTCCGTGCGTTCGTCTGTGAACTTATGCATGGCTTTCCATACAGGTTCGTAATCCTGACGGCCTAATTTTTTTACGATTAGCTTATTTTGCAAAGCGGCACTCCCTCAAGGATTAATAAAGTGAACGCATTATAAACGCGAAACATGATTCTAACTACAGACGGACTGCAAGGTTTTTCAACTTTCTTTGTATTTATTTAAAATTAAGTTGAATGAATTTGGTGTCGATACTGTGCTTTAAACAAAAACAGCGGCAATAAGCCGCTGTTTTTCATGCGTAATCAAAGACTACAGAACCATACGAACGATTTCGATCTCGCCCAGTTCTTTATAAAGAGTTTCTACTTGTTCAATTGAAGTCGCAGTAATATTGATAGAAACAGAGTGGTAGTTACCTTTCGCACTCGGTTTTAGCGTTGGGCTGTAGTCACCAGGAGCGTGGCGCTGGATCACTTCTAGCACTAGCTCAGTCAGTTCTGGCTTAGCGTGGCCCATTACTTTGTAAGTGAATGAACAAGGGAACTCTAAGAGGTCTTTTAGTTTTGCATCAGAATTGATGTTCATGATTAGCTCCAAAAGGCTAGACTCTCGCAAATTGGCGAAATGTCGATAAAAAGCGTATTCGGTCAACAGACACGAGTAATAAGGCGGAATATTACGTGTAAATATCACCGAACTCAAGATCAACAAAAGCCGCACATGGCGGCTTTTGGTTCACTAATGAGTAAATCATGAACTTACTCATTAGGTTAGCTAGACAACAAGCTTAGGTTTTACTTAGAACAAACCTTTGGCTGGTTTAGAATAAACCCTTGAACAGAAGAACTAGGTAGTCCCATAGGCGGCTGAATAGGCTGCCTTGGTCTACATCTTCAAGTGCTAGTAGTGGGTATTCAGCAACGTCTTCACCGTCGACTTGGTAGAATAGTTTACCAACCACATCGCCTTTGCTGATTGGCGCTTCTAGCTCTTTCTCAAGAACGAAGCTTGCCTTCAGGTTCTTAGCTTGACCACGAGGTAGCGTAACGAAAGTATCTTCGTCGACACCCAGTGCCACGGTGTCTTTACTGCCCATCCAGATCTTCTCTTCTACGAAGGTTTCACCCGCTGTGTGTGGTGCCACTGTTTCGAAGAAGCGGAAGCCGTAGCTAAGCAGCTTTTTACTTTCTGTCTTACGAGCATTAGCATTCTTGGTACCCATAACTACAGCAACTAGGCGCATTTTTCCTTCGGTCGCTGAGCTTACTAGGCTGTAACCTGCATTGCTTGTGTGGCCCGTTTTGATGCCATCAACGTTCATGCTCTTATCCCATAACAGACCGTTACGGTTGTACTGGGTGATGCCGTTGTAAGTGAATTTCTTCTGTGAGTAGATACGGTACTCGTCTGGTACGTCGCGAATCAGAGCCTGACCAAGTAGCGCCATATCGTAAGGCGTTGAGTATAGGTTCGGGTTGTCTAGACCGTGCACGTTAGCGAAGTGCGTGTCTTTCATACCGATAGAGCTTGCCCATGCGTTCATTAGGTCAACGAATGCATCTTCAGATCCGGCGATGTGTTCAGCCATCGCAACACAAGCATCGTTACCTGACTGAACAATGATACCGCGGTTCAGTTCTTCAACTTTAACCGTTGTACCTACTTCAACGAACATCTTAGATGAATCTGGGAAGTTTTTAGCCCAAGCATTTTCACTGATTACAACATCGTCGTTTAAGTTGATGTTGCCACGTTCTAGCTCTTGGCCAATTACGTAGCTCGTCATCATCTTGGTTAAACTTGCTGGAGAAAGTTGAGTATTCATCTCTTTCTCTGCTAGTACTTTGCCTGAATGGTAATCCATCAGAACAAAACCTTTAGCGGCGATTTGAGGTGCATCAGGAACAACAATAGGAGCGGCGAATGACGATGTAGCTATCGTTGCAGAAAGAGCAACAGAAGTAGCAAAAATCGATTTAACAAGTTTATTAGATTTAATCATTTTGAATGCAATTATTTGGTGAACTATTCATATATTAACAGAATCACTCTGTCACACCAGAGCGCTGATTACCAGAAGTAACTGTTAGATTAATTAGCGAGTTAGGGTGTGTTTTTTTATATAAGCTGACGGGTAACCCATTAGCTTAACTTGTTCTAATTTTTCTTGAGTCAGAGCATAGTCATGAAATGGCCCAATCATCAGACGGTAGTTGTCATCATTTGGCTGCAAGAACGTTGCTACTTCTAGCTTTTCGGCTAGATCTTTAGCTAACTTCTCGGTTCTATCTTCATGCGGAGATGTTGCGACTTGAATGATAAATTGCGGTAAAGCGGCCTTTTTATTTGCGTCGGTTGGCATAGCCACAGTAATGACTTCAATCTCAACATTTGCCGTGCCCGTTCTCAGTACATCGAGCTTATAAGCTGCCGCATAACTAAGGTCAATGATTCGGCCTTCATGGAATGGGCCACGGTCATTGATACGAACAATAGTGGTTTTGTTATTGTCGGTATTCGTCACTTTTACATAGCTTGGAATTGGCAATGTTTTGTGAGCTGCTGACATCGAATACATGTCGTAGATCTCGCCGTTAGACGTTAAGTGACCATGAAATTTCTTACCGTACCAAGAGGCCTTGCCTTTCTCAGTAAACCCTTCGGTCTTTTTTACGATCTTGTAGTCTTCGCCACGCAGAGTGTAATCCGTATTACCACCTAAACTATAAGGTTCATACTGAGGGTAAGCATCTTCTAAATGCTCTACCGAAATCGGTGCGTCTGGTGCAATATCTGAATCAATATCGTAGCGACCTGTTGGCTTTTGTGAAGAACACCCATTGATTAAAACCGCTAGCCCTAAGATAGAGACTATTTTTTTGATTGGCAGCTCATCAACTAAGGATGCTTTTTTTGGAAACGTTGTAATAGACATCGATTAGGTCGCCTTTGAGAATGCTTTTCTGTGTGTATGGATCGACATTAAAATACCAAAACCAGCCATAAGGGTAACCATTGAAGTACCGCCATAACTGACCAGAGGAAGAGGAACACCTACAACAGGTAGAATGCCACTTACCATGCCAATGTTTACAAAAATGTAGACGAAGAAGCTCAGTACAATGCTGCCGCCCATCATTCGGCCGAATGCTGTTTGAGCTTGGCTAGCGAGCACTAAGCCACGTCCAATAATAAACAGGTAGATGGCAAGCAAGAACAAGATACCAATCATGCCCCATTCTTCGGCAATTACCGCAAAAATGAAGTCGGTATGGCGCTCTGGAATGAACTCTAGTTGGGATTGAGTGCCTTGCAGCCAACCTTTTCCTGATATACCACCAGAACCTATCGCAATCTTACTTTGAATGATGTGGTAACCCGCACCTAATGGATCGGATTCAGGATCAAAAAGGGTTCTTACACGTACTTTTTGATATTCACGCATCAAGAAGAACCATAAGATTGGGATAAATGCCCCCAACGCTATTGCCGCACTAGCAATGATTTTCCAACTGATACCTGCTAGGAATATCACGAAGATACCGGATGCGGCGATAAGGATAGATGTGCCTAGGTCGGGTTGCTTTGCGATTAGAATCGTAGGTACAAACACCATCACTAGCGAGATCGCTAATGTTTGGAAGGTGGGTGGAAGTGAGCGCTTACCGATAAATCGCGCCAGCATCAAAGGTACCGCCAGCTTTAACAGCTCTGAGGGTTGGAATCGAACAAAGCCGAAGTTTAACCAACGCTGTGCACCTTTAGAGGCTTCACCAAAGAACAATACGCCTAATAGCAAGATGACACCACCTGCAAACAGTAGTGGTGCCAAGGTCTCATAAGTGCGAGGTGAGATTTGCGCTAGGAAGATCATCACACCTAAAGACAGAGCCATACGCATCGCCTGGCGATCCATCATCGCAAGGCTTTGTCCGCTTGCGCTGTACATGATCAGTAGGGCAAAGCCCATTAAAACCAGAATGCCAAGTAAAAGCGGCAGGTCGATATGCAGCCTTTCGAATAAGGCTCTATTTCGTCCAGTTGAAGGATCAAGTTTCATTATTTAATTGGCTCGCTTTGATAATCTTCTGCAAGGATAATATGGTCTAAAATCCTTCTTACTACTGGGCCGCCGTTAGAAGAGCCACCACCTGCGTTTTCTAGAACGATAGTCACGACGGCTTCAGGATCTTCAAAAGGCGCGTAACCCGTAAAGAGGGCGTGATCGCGTAAGTGCTCTGCGATTTCATCCGCGTTGTACTCTTCATCTTCTTTTAAGCCGAACACCTGCGCGGTACCCGACTTACCAGCGGTTTGGTAAGACATCTTCTGGAATGAACGTCTTGCTGTGCCTTTCTTACCGTGGTTAGCCAGTCTCATGCCTTCCTGAGCGATATCCCAATACTTCTTCTTAACCCCGGTTAGTGGTGGGTAAGTTTCAATATCCGACATAATTTGTTCATCGAATGGGCGACCGTTATCAATGGTTGAACGCAGTAGGTGAGGGGCTGTTACTTCCCCTTCATTAACTAAAACTGATGTGGCTTTTGCAATCTGCATTGGTGTTGCTGTCCAGTAGCCTTGGCCAATGCCGACAGGGATAGTGTCACCTTGGTACCAAGGCACACGGTGTCTTGCCATTTTCCAATCACGAGTTGGCATATTGGCTTTACTTTCTTCATAAATATCGATGCCGGTATAATCACCGAATCCGAACATCATCATCCATTTGGATATGCGATCAATACCAAGGTCATAAGCAATTTGGTAAAAGAAAGTATCCACTGACTCTTCTATCGCTTTCTCGATATCAACGACACCGTGTCCCCAACGCAACCAGTCACGGAATGGTCTTGTTTTTGAGTTAGGGATCTTCCAATAACCTGGGTCATTACGCGTTGTATTGGGTGTAATCACACCTTCTTGCAGAGCCGCAACAGCAATGAAAGGTTTGATCGTCGACGCTGGTGGATAAATACCTAGCGTTGCACGGTTAACCAAAGGTCGGTCTTTGTCTTGAAGTAGCGCGTTATAACCTTTAGAGGAGATACCATGCACAAATGCATTTGGGTCGTAGCTTGGGCTAGACACCATGGCTAACACGCCATTGTCTTTAGGGTCGAGAACGATGGCTGAGCCACGGCGACCATCAAGTAATTTATGTACGTATAGCTGTAGCTTGATGTCCAAGTTGAGCACGATATCTTTACCCGGAACCGAAGGCACAAACTTCAGAGTGCGGATCACTCGTCCGCGGCTGTTTACTTCGACTTCTTGATAACCAGCGGTACCGTGCAACATGTCTTCGTAGTAGCGCTCAATGCCAAGTTTACCGATGTCACGAGTCGCTTGGTAATTAGCGTCTTTCTCTTCTCGTGCTAGGCGCTGCATATCACGGTCATTGATACGCGATACATAACCAATAACGTGAGTCAGCACATCACCATAAGGGTAGAAACGTTTTAACGTGCCTGTGACCTCAACACCAGGGAACTTATGTTGGTTTACAGAGAAGACCGCAACTTGTTCTTCTGTGAGTTGGTTCAGAATCGGTACTGACTTGAAGCGTCTTGAATTACGGCGATCACGATTAAAACGCTCGATGCGTTCTGGTGGGATCTCGATTAACTCTTGTAGACGGACAAGCGTGTCATCCATATCGTTGATTTTTTCTGGTGTGATTTCTAGGTTGAAAACGGGGCGGTTTTCGGCAAGAAGTACACCGTTGCGATCGTAAATCAAACCACGGTTAGGCGCGATTGGAACGACCTTGATACGGTTGTCGTTAGAGCGGGTTTTATAGTCCTGATATTGGTTGATTTGAATGTTGTAAAGGTTCATAACCAACATCGACATCATCACTATGATCCCTGCAAACGCAACAAAAGCACGACTAGTAAATAGTCGTGCTTCTGCTTTGTAGTCTCGGATTTGGCTACGTTTACGTAACATTAACGCTTATTCTCGATGATAAGGGTGGTTAGCAGTGATGCTCCAAGCTCGATACAAGCTTTCAGCCATGATAACGCGTACTAATGGGTGAGGGAGAGTAAGCGCAGACAGAGACCAACTTTGGTCTGCTGCCGCTTTACATGCCGGTGCTAATCCTTCAGGCCCGCCAATCAGGATAGAAACGTCACGTCCATCCAACTTCCAGCTTTCCAGTTGCTCAGCCAGTTGTGGTGTATCCCATTTTTTACCTGGGATGTCGAGCGTGACAATTCTGTTGCCTTTTGGCACTGCTGCCAGCATCGCTTCACCTTCTTTCTGAAGAATGCGTGCAATATCGGCATTTTTACCGCGCTTTCCTGCAGTAATTTCAATGAGCTCTAACGGCATATCGTGAGGGAAGCGACGTTTGTATTCTTTAAACCCTTCTTCAACCCACTTTGGCATTTTTGTACCAACTGCGATTAACTGGATCTTCAAAGCTTAGCCCCAAAGTTTTTCTAGTTGGTACAGTTCACGGTGTTCTTCTTGCATAACGTGAAGCATGCTTGTGCCCATATCTAGAACAACCCATTCACCTTCTTGCTGGCCGTCCATGCCTAGTGGTTGCATGCCTGCTTTACGTACTTCATCAGCAACATGCTGTGCAATAGAAGCAACATGGCGTTTAGAGGTGCCAGTACAAACAATCATGTAATCAGTAACACTTGATTTGCCTTCTACATCGATAGTCACAATCGATTCTGCTTTCATGTCGTCGGCTTTGTCTGCAAGAAAATCTTTTAGTTCTTCACGTAACACGGGGTGTTCCTTTAATCTGAATTTAGCTTTTTAGGGGCTGTTGACCCTAGAATATACCACGCTTTTATGCGTGAAATGGTATTGAAGCTGAAGGGATACAAAACTCTACGCTTAACTGATGAATTAGTGGCCAAGGCGACTGCTCATATTGAGTTTTTGTCATCAATTCAGCTTGAGTGAGCAACGCGAACAAAGAGTGTAATTGAGAAATCGAAACTCTTGTTAGCGCGGCGTTATAAAGAGGCTTTTTTGATTGCCAGATGCGGTGTTTCTCGAAGACCTGACCAATCGGCATCTGTTTCATTTGTTGTTGCATTTGCAGCAGTAAGGCGAGTTCTCGCTGCACGCTACGCAGTAAAATAACAGGCTCAACACCCTCAGCTTCTAATTGTCTTAAAATTCGCTGCGCTCGATTCCCTTTACCCGCCAGTAAGGCGTCACTCCAGTGGAATGGAGTAAAGTGGTTGTGTCGACTCAGCGATTCTTCTAAGCGTACTAATGTGAGCTTTCCATCTGGGTATTGGAGAGCCAGCTTTTCTAGGCTCTGAGTCAATGCAAAAAGGTTGCCTTCGTGCCATTGTGCCAACATTTGAATCGCCTCAGGATCTGGCGTTAAACCTATTTGACGGCAGCGAGCTTGGACAAATTGAGGTAATCGACTGACATCTGGCGTTAAGCAACTGACCCAGTGTCCTTGATTCGAGAGAGCCTTAAACCACTTAGCGTTTTCTTGAGCTTTAGTTAGTTTAGTACCCACTAAGATCAACAAAATATCGTTATGGATATTCTCGGAGATTGCGAGTAGCTCTTTTGCTATTGCGGCATTGACGCCTGACTCTGGCAGCTCAAGCTCGATGACTTGACGGCTAGAGAATAGGCTCAGTGCTTGAGTGCAGTCGTAGACTTGATTCCAGTCCAGACTGCTATCAATCGCAAAGCGGTGACGTTCTTCAAAGCCTTGCTGTTTTGCAGCCTTTTGAATCGCTTCTCGGCTCTCTTGCAACAGTAGAGGCTCGTTACCAAAAATGAGGTAAACATTACTCAACTGTTTAGCAAGTTGCTCTGATAAGCGGTCAGCAAAAATACGCATCAAATAAACCTATTACTCAGCCGATTCGCTAAGTGTTGGTTGCTCTGCTGAAGCCGGTACGATCTCAACGTCGTCAATTTCAACATTCTTGATGTTGTATTGCTTTTCAAGCTCTTTAACTTGAACGTTTTCTAATGACTCTAGATTCATGCTACCAGCGGCAATATTGGCTTTTAGTCGAGCCATCTGACGTAAGATTTGGCTTGTTGCCAGCTTACGCATTTCGTCTTCGATCATGTCGCGCTCAACTGATTTCGCAAGTGCTGTTAGCGGGTTATCTAGATAGCTACGGGTTACGCTAGTAGAGAATGTTTTGGATCCAATTTCGGGGATAGTTACGCGATATGAAGCGTAGAACGTTAGCTCAATCTCAGCTGCGCGAGTATTTTGGTATAAAGATAGCGTTCTTTCACCAACACCTTCACCGATAATATATAAGTTCGGTGTATTTTCAGCCGGTGGTACAATTTCTACATCATTCATACGTAGCTGACCTTTCATCATACGTGTAAACGTACTGTATTGGTCGTAACTGGTTACGGAGATCTTGTTGAGTTCTTCTGGTACGGAGTAATCACCACGCAGGTGGAAACCACACGCACTTAACAGGCTGACGGTTAAAACAACAATAGTAACTTTCAATGAAGATAGTGAAATCAGGCGCATTATTTGATGGCTCTCATGAAGGTAGAATACTTATTTAAAGGCTTTAGAGCTTTCGAATCGTAGGGCTCTGAGTCTAAAGCACTTAAATAAGTAGACAGGGCAATGTTGCACCCTGTCTAAAGACTACTGAAAACAAAATAAGTTCGCTTCAGCAGTTATATGTGCAGACTAAAGATAGTTCGCTTTAATCTGCGACTAGTTAGTTAGCTAATATTAGTTAGCTACGATGTTCAGAAGCTTGCCAGGTACAAAGATAACTTTACGAATAGTTAAGCCATCTAAGAACTTCTTAGCATTCTCATCGTTTAGACCAAGTTCACGAACTTGCTCTTCGGTCGCGTCAGCAGCAACCGTTAGCTTCGCTCGTAGCTTACCGTTGATCATTACAACGATAGTCTTCTCGTCTTCAACTAGCGCTTTCTCATCGAAAGTTGGCCATGTTGCTGAGTCTACGTTTGATTCACCAAGTGCAATCCACATTTCGTAAGAGATGTGTGGAGTCATTGGGTAAAGCATACGAACTACTGCTTTTAGCGCTTCATCAAGAATTGCACGATCTTGTACTGACTCTTGAGGTGCTTTCGCCAACTTGTTCATCAGTTCCATGATTGCAGCGATAGCTGTGTTGAACGTTTGGCGACGGCCGATATCGTCCGTTACTTTCGCGATAGTCTTATGGATATCACGACGAAGTGCTTTTTGGTCGCCAGATAGAGCAGAAGCGTCAACAGATTCAGCGGCACCTTTAGAAGAGTGAGCGTGAACCAATTTCCAAACACGCTTAAGGAAGCGGTTTGCGCCTTCAACGCCAGACTCTTGCCACTCAAGCGTCATGTCTGCAGGTGATGCAAACATCATGAATAGACGTACAGTATCAGCGCCGTACTTATCTACCATCTCTTGTGGGTCGATGCCGTTGTTTTTAGACTTAGACATTTTGATCATGCCTGAGTGTTCAACATTGCGACCTTCGCTATCAACTGCTGATTCAATGCGACCTTTACCGTCACGCTCAACCGTTACGTCAGTCGGTGCGATCCACTCTTTAGTGCCTTTTTCGTTTTCGTGATAGAACGCGTCAGCCAAAACCATGCCTTGACATAGTAGTTGCTTGAACGGTTCGTCAGACGTTACGTAACCAGCGTCGCGTAGAAGCTTATGGAAGAAACGAGAGTAAAGTAGGTGCATACAAGCGTGCTCGATACCACCAACGTATTGGTCAACTGGCAGCCAGTAGTTTGCTTTCTCTGGATCTAGAATGTCGTCTGCTTGTGGTGAACAGTAACGAGCGTAGTACCAAGAAGATTCCATGAACGTATCGAATGTGTCTGTCTCACGTAGAGCAGGTTCACCGTTGAATGTTGTTTCAGCCCAAGACTTGTCTGCCTTGATTGGGCTCGTTACGCCATCCATTACCACATCTTCAGGAAGAATGACTGGTAGTTGGTCTGCTGGTACAGGATGAACTTCACCGTCTTCAGTCGTTACCATTGGGATTGGCGCACCCCAGTAACGCTGACGAGATACACCCCAGTCGCGTAGACGGAAGTTTACTGTCTTCTTACCTTTGCCTTCTGCTTCAAGCTTCGCAGCGATTGCATCGAATGCTTCTTGGAAAGCAAGACCATCGAATTCACCAGAATCGAACAATACACCTTTCTCAGTGTACGCCGCTTCAGAAACGTCTAGCTCAGAGCCATCTTCTGGCTTGATTACTGGGATGATATCGATGCCGTACTTAGTTGCGAACTCATAGTCACGTTGATCGTGAGCAGGAACCGCCATTACCGCACCTGTGCCGTAATCCATAAGTACGAAGTTTGCTACGTATACAGGAACAACACGACCGTTAAGAGGGTGGATAGCTGTTAGGCCAGTATCCATACCTTTCTTTTCCATCGTTGCCAGTTCAGCTTCAGCAACTTTAGTGTTACGACACTCTTCAACGAATGCAGCAAGCTCTGGGTTGTTCTTCGATGCTTTCTCTGCAAGAGGGTGACCTGCAGCGATACCAACGTATGAAACACCCATCAGTGTGTCTGGACGAGTTGTGTACACTTCTAGTGGCGCTTCTTCGCCGTTAACAGCGAAAGACAGCTCAACACCTTCAGAGCGGCCGATCCAGTTGCGCTGCATGGTTTTAACCATTTCAGGCCAGCCTTCAAGGTTGTCTAGATCGTCTAGTAGCTCTTGAGCGTACTCAGTGATTTTGATGAACCACTGAGGAATTTTCTTTTGTTCTACCGGAGTATCACAACGCCAGCAGCAACCGTCTTCTACTTGCTCGTTTGCCAGTACAGTTTGGTCATTTGGACACCAGTTCACAGAAGAAGTCTTCTTGTAAACTAGGCCTTTTTCGTAAAGCTTAGTGAAGAACTCTTGTTCCCAACGGTAGTACTCTGGAGTACATGTTGCGAATTCACGGTTCCAGTCGTAACCAAAGCCTAGAAGCTTAAGCTGGTTTTTCATGTACTCAATGTTTTCGTAAGTCCATGGCGCAGGCGCTGTGTTGTTTTTAACAGCTGCGTTTTCTGCAGGTAGGCCGAATGCATCCCAACCAATTGGCTGCATTACGTTTTTGCCTTGTAGACGTTGGAAACGAGATACCACATCACCGATGGTGTAGTTACGCACGTGACCCATGTGCAGTCGGCCACTTGGGTAAGGGAACATAGAAAGACAGTAGAATTTTTCTTTGTTTGGGTCTTCACTTACAACGAAAGTTTCGCTGTTATCCCAGTGTTGTTGAACCTTTTGTTCAATCTCTTGCGGGTTATATTGTTCTTGCATCGATGGTATCCGGTTATCTTGGAATTTGTGAGTTCGGTTAGAACAGAATCTTACAGATCGTCATAGAATACCTAAAGGAGCTGAGTACAACAATAGTTATACCCTTCATACTTGCAGTTGCTGCCTAGTAGATTGTGTAATTTTCACTGAATTTCGCAGGGCAACTATACTTAAGAGTATGAATTGCATTTGTTTGTAAGCGGGAGTGCATTGCGGCGCATCCGTTTGCTCGCTTCAAGGTTGGTTATCTTAAGGAGGTTGTTATGCCGAAGAAAAAAGCACTCTATGAAGAAGTTGTTGAAGAGGTCATCGAAACGCTGAAGCATAGTCCTGAAGAGCTCAACAACAAAATCGAAACGTCAGGCAAGTATGCGAAAGCAGCCAACGACATGACCAAAGATGAATTATCGCTGATTTCAGCCTACGTGAAATCGGACTTGAAAGAGTTTTCTGAAAGCTATGAAGAGAGTAAAAGCGGTCCATTCTATTTGATGATTGCAGACTCTATATGGCAAGGTCTTCTAGACATAACCGATCGAACGAAAGTTGAATGGGTTGAGCTGTTCCAAGATCTTGAACATCAGGGCTTATATCAAGCGGGTGAAGTCATTGGGTTAGGCACCTTGGTATGTGACGAGTGTGGCCATCAAACTGAATATAACCACCCAACCAATATCATTCCATGCATTAAATGTGGCTCTACAGGGTTTAGCCGCAAAGCACTTAAGCCGTAAACATGTAATTAACTTCAAACCGCGGCAATAAAAAAGGGTTGACCCACCAGTCAACCCTCGAATCTAAAATCACTTTTCGTCGAATCTAGCTCTTTGGCTGTCTTATTAGCCAACCAATCACCAAGCTGAGCATCGCCCAAATATACAGTGGCCAAGTACCTACTGTGTGATAAGGCGTTTGCCCATCCGTTGAAATGAGCTCGGCTTTTAACACTGCCGTTTCGAACTGAGGTATTTGCTTGATGATGTTGCCTTTGTAATCGGTAACTGCCGTCACACCATTGTTGGTAGAGCGAATAAGTGGCTTACCAAGCTCCAGAGCGCGCATTTGTGCGATTTCCATATGTTGTAATGGCCCAATAGAACGACCAAACCACGCATCGTTAGAGAGTGTGAGGATAAAGTCAGTCTCATCAGTCACATTCTGTCTAACTTGATCATTAAAGATGATCTCATAGCACAACGCTGGCGCTAAGTGGCGTCCATTTGCCACGATGTTTGGTTGAACAAAATCACCACGGCTGAATGATGACATCGGCAAATTAAAGAATGGTGCCAACGGGCGTAGGATATCTTCAAACGGGACAAACTCACCAAATGGCAATAAGTGATGTTTATGATAGCGTTCGTCTGGATCGTAGCTGTACTCACCATATGGGTTCACGCCAAGTGAAAGAACACTGTTGTAGTATTTCTTATCTTCAGACTGATTAAGCACGCCTGTGATGATAGAGCTGTTGTTCATCTTCGCTGCGCTATCTAAGTTACGTAGGAAAGAAGGAATCTCTACCTCAAACGCAGGGATAGCGGCTTCAGGCCAGATGATGATATCAGCGTCCCAATTTTCTCGGCTTAGGTCGGTGTACTTCATCATGGTTGGCCAACGATGACTTGGTAGCCATTTGCTATCTTGATCGACGTTGCCTTGTATTAAAACGACTGACGTGGTTTTTTCAGGGTTCGGCGTTACCCAATCGATGTTGCGAATACCAAAGCCAGTACTAAATACGACCGCAGGAATAACAGCGATACTCCAGGCTCTATTGATAACAGCATAAGCAAACGCTGATGCTGAAACAATGATCGCTAGAGTTACTAACTCTACGCCGCCAATCGGTGCAAAGGACCCTAATGGCGAATCGATTTGGCTGTAGCCTAACCAAAGCCAAGGGAACCCTGTCATTACCCATCCACGTAGCCAATCACTGATTAACCATAGTGCAGGTGCTGCGAGGAAAAAGCGGCTTAGATTATTAGCAGGGAAGAACTTGTTCAAACTCCAAGTAAATAAACCTGAATAAACAGCTAGGTAGCCAACAAGTAATGCCATCAAAAATAGGTTAGCTGCCAGTGGCATACCACCAAAACCATCAATGCTGACGTATACCCAGCTGATACCTGTCGTGAATTGACCTAAACCCCATCCGTAGCCAATCCAAAGCGCACTTTTAGGAGAGCGGTTATGAATCAGTAACAGCAACAAAGCTGGGCTGAGAATAGCAAGAGGCCATATAGAGTATGGAGCGAATGAAAGGGTGGTTATAGCGCCAACAAAAACGGCCGCAAGCGGCCGTAATAGGCGATGAATAAAAGTCTTAGTCATCTAATTTCTGTCATCTCTTTAGAGAGAAGTTGTTATTCTTCGATAGTCGGAAGAGGTTGCTCGTCAGGAATGGTTACCTGTAGCTGAATCACACGGCGGTTATCTGCTGATGTTATTTTGAAATGGTAGCTTTCAATCTCTACAATTTCGCCACGAACAGGCAGGTGACCGAGTGCGGTCATAACCATGCCGCCTACCGTATCCACTTCATCGTCACTAAAGGTAGTGTTAAACGTATCGTTGAACTCTTCAATAGTGGTTAAAGCTTTTACAGAGAAGGTATGCTTACTCAGCTTACGAATATCTAGCTCTTCTTCATCGTCGAACTCGTCTTCAATTTCACCAACGATTTCTTCGAGGATATCTTCAATGGTTACTAGGCCAGAAACTCCGCCAAACTCATCGACAACGATAGACATGTGGTAGCGCTCTTCTTGGAACTCTTTAAGCAGGCGATCTACTCGCTTACTTTCAGGAACAACCACAACAGGGCGAATCACTTGTTCGATATCAAATGGGGCACTTTCTGAACCCAAATACTTAAGTAGGTCCTTTGCTAATAGAATGCCTTCAACATGGTCTTTATCTTCACTGATCACTGGGTAGCGAGAGTGTTGAGCATCAGTAATAAGCGCAATCAATGTATCTAAATCATCGGTGCGTTCAACTGTAACCATTTGAGAGCGAGGCAGCATGATATCGCGTACTCGCATCTCTGAAATTTCCATAACACCCTCGAGCATGTCGCGCGTGTCATGGTCAATTAGGTCATTAATTTCTGAGTCGCGGATTACATCCACGAGCTCTTGGCGATCTTTTACTTCACCTTGAAATAGTTGGCCTAGGCGTTCAAAGAAGGACTTTCTACTCGGACCTTCAGATTTTTTACTTCCCTCAGAAGTGGGGGGGTTACCTTCGTTCATGATTTCTCAAAAAATAACGCTATCAGAAGTGTGATAGCACACGTTACAACTCAGATTCCTGCGGAAATCGCAGGTTCGATGAGTTATTGTTTCTCTGCAACCTACTTTACTAGAATCAGTTTACTTTTCTAGAATATAAGGGTCTTCAAACCCCATAGATTGCATGATTTCTGTCTCGAGTGACTCCATCTCTTCAGCTTCATCATCTTCGATATGATCATAACCTAGCAGATGCAGACTGCCATGTACAACCATATGAGCCCAGTGTGCTAGCAGAGGCTTACTTTGCTCTTCTGCTTCTTTTTCGACAACTTGGCGGCAGATAATGAGGTCGCCAAGTAGATCTAACTCGATCCCTGGAGGAGCCTCGAATGGAAAAGACAACACGTTAGTTGGCTTGTCTTTGCCACGATATTCATGATTGAGCTGGTGGCTTTCTTGTATATCAACGATACGAACCGTCAACTCAGCGTTCTCTTGAAACTGAGGAATTGTCTTGTCCAGCCAAATCTGAATATCTTGCTCAGTTGGAAGACCTTGCTCATTTTCGACCGCTAATTGCAGGTCTAGTTCAATAGACATCTATTTATCACCTTGTTCTGCAATTACAGAGCTATTTTGTGTTGCTAATTGTGTCGTAACGGCCTGCTGAGCCTCAAGAAGTTTGGCTTCGCGCTCTTCACGTTTACGCTTTTCAAACTCTTTGCGTTCTTTCTGGTCTTTCGCTTCCCACTTCTCGTAGGCGTTGACGATACGAGCAACTACAGGGTGACGAACGACGTCTTCAGACATGAAGAAATTAAAACTAATGTCATCCACTTCACTGAGCACTTCAGTCGCATGGCGTAAGCCTGACTTTGCACCACGAGGTAAATCGATTTGCGTAATATCACCAGTGATCACAGCACGTGAATTAAAGCCGATACGGGTTAAGAACATCTTCATTTGTTCTACCGTGGTGTTTTGGCTCTCATCAAGAATGATAAACGCATCATTCAACGTACGACCACGCATATACGCCAGTGGTGCAACTTCAATCACGTTACGTTCAATCAGCTTCTCGACTCGCTCAAAGCCAAGCATCTCAAACAGTGCATCGTAAAGTGGACGCAAATATGGGTCTACTTTTTGGCTTAAATCACCCGGTAGGAAACCAAGCTTCTCACCAGCTTCAACAGCAGGGCGAGTCAGTAGGATTCGGCGAACCTCTTGGCGTTCAAGTGCATCAACTGCTGCAGCAACGGCTAAGTATGTTTTACCTGTACCGGCTGGCCCAATACCAAAAGTGATGTCATGAGTGACCATGTTCATTAGGTATTGTGCTTGGTTTGGCGTACGAGGTTTGATGACGCCTTTTTTAGTCTTAATGGTCACTTCTTTGCCGTAGTCGATTTCAGACTCGACGTGTTGCTCCAAAATGCCAGACTCGGTGATCGCCAGATGCACTTGTTCTGGTTCGATATCGATTATGTTGCCTTTAACTGGAGCCGTTTCAACATAGAGGTGTTTGATGATGTCTAAAGCTGCGGCTGTCGTGTGAGGCTTACCGACAATCGTAAAAAAGTTGCTACGGTAATTAACCTCAACGCCCAGACGACGCTCAAGATGTTTGATGTTGTCGTCGAATGGCCCGCATAAACTTGCCAAGCGCTTGTTGTCTGCTGGCTCTAGATTTATCTCTAAGGTAACGATTTTATTGCTCAAATTAGCCTCTCATTTTGTGCCACTCACTCTTAAATAAAAAAAAGAGCAAAAAGCCCGATTTAGACCGGGCTTCTGATGGTGATATCCCTATTTCTAAGATGGTCACTTAGTTAGGTAATTTCAAGCTTTGTGTTTGCGCTTTGTGCTCAAACAGTTGTATTGCCTATGGCGTAAATGTTGCTACACCTAGCTCGTCTTCACGTTTTGTTTTTTCCATCATTTCTGCTGGAGTCATAACAACGCGTAGACCCATGTCTTTTTCTGTACGAACTAGCTCACCACGTAGTGAGTTGGTGTAAACCTCAGTGATCTTCACATCTACGAACTGACCGATTAGGTCTGCAGAACCTTCGAAGTTCACAACACGGCTGTTTTCTGTACGGCCGCGAAGTTCCATTAGGTTCTTTCTTGATGGGCCTTCAACAAGGATACGTTGCTCTGTGCCTAACATTAGACGCGAGAAACGCATTGCTTGTGTGTTTACCGTTTGTTGCAGTTCGTACAGACGATCTTTCTTCTCTTGTGCTGGTACATCACATGGGTAATCTGCTGCTGGCGTACCTGGACGAGGAGAGAAAACAAAGCTGAAGCTCATATCGAAATCAACTTCTTTAATTAGCTTCATTGTATCTTGGAAGTCTTGTTTAGACTCACCAGGGAAACCAACAATAAAGTCTGAACTGATTTGAATGTCAGGACGAGCTTTACGCAGTTTACGGATAATAGATTTGTACTCGATCGCCGTATGTGGGCGCTTCATCATTGTAAGAATACGGTCACTACCACTTTGTACTGGCAGGTGAAGGAAGCTCACTAGTTCAGGTGTATCTTTGTAAACGTCAATGATGTCGTCACCAAACTCAAGCGGGTGGCTGGTTGTGAAACGAATACGGTCGATACCATCGATAGAAGCAACAAGACGAAGCAGTTCTGCGAATGAACAGATATCGCCTTCGTGTGTTGGACCGCGGTAGGCGTTTACGTTCTGACCCAGTAGGTTAACTTCACGTACGCCTTGCTCTGCAAGTTGAGCAACTTCGAACAGTACATCATCCATTGGACGGCTAACTTCTTCACCACGCGTATATGGTACAACGCAGTAAGTACAGTATTTAGAACAACCTTCCATAATAGAAACGAATGCTGTCGCGCCTTCAGCTTTTGGCTCTGGCAGATTATCGAACTTTTCGATTTCTGGGAAAGAGATGTCCATTACTGGCTTTTCGTTAGACAGTGATGATTTAATCATCTCTGGCAAACGGTGTAATGTTTGTGGGCCAAAGATTACGTCTACGTATGGTGCACGTTGACGAATGTGATCACCTTCTTGAGTCGCTACACAGCCACCCACACCGATCACCACACCTTCTTTTTTATCTTTCAGCGTTTTCCAACGACCAAGCTGGTGGAATACTTTCTCTTGCGCTTTTTCGCGGATAGAACAAGTATTCAGTAGTAGTACATCTGCTTCCTCAGGTACTTCAGTTAGCTCATAGCCATTAGCAGCGTTAAGCAGGTCGGCCATTTTTGATGAATCGTATTCGTTCATCTGACAGCCCCAAGTTTTAATTAGCAGTTTCTTACTCATCTTTTGTTCGCTCGATCGTTAGTTTAATTTAAGGGAGCAAATCGCCCAGTATTCATCTGCGAGGACCATTTGTCATAATTAGGTATTCATTTTATGACTGGCTCTAGCAGCAAGCGGCGTATTGTACTGGTTTCAAAACCGACTGACTAGTAGTCTGATAAAATCTCTTATGTAGTGGTTTTTATTATCGTTAACGCCATATGCCATAAGGGATAACCCTTTTTTCGAATAAGGTTTTTGGTTACAAGTTAGTTATGAAAAAGTACAATCAAAAACAGTCAAAGAATCAAACTGATAAGTACAAAATATGAACAGTTACGATATTGTAGTAGTCGGTGGCGGCATGGTTGGTGCAGCAACAGCAATTGGTTTTGCAAAGCAAGGTCTGAGTGTTGCGGTGATCGAAGGTTTTGCTCCACAAGCTTTTGATGAGTCACAAGCGATGGATATTCGTGTTTCCGCTATTTCTCAAGCATCGGTCGATTTACTTAACGATCTTGGCGCATGGCAACACATAGAAGCGATGCGAGTATGTTCTTATAAGCGCTTAGAGACGTGGGAGCACCCAGAATGTCGTACTCGGTTTGATGCAGAGTCACTTGATTTGCCTCGTTTAGGCTACATTGTTGAAAACCGACTCATTCAATTGGGCTTATGGTCTCAGTTTGATGCTTATGAAAATTTAGAACTGTTATGTCCAGAAAAGCTCGATGAGATTGAGTTTGGTGAAACCAATATCGTTAAGCTTCAATCAGGGGGAGAGCTATCCGCGAAGTGGGTGGTTGGTGCTGATGGTGCGAATTCAGCCGTTCGTCAACAAGCTGGAATTGGCATTACGGCTTGGGATTATCGACAACACTGTATGCTTATCAACGTAGAAACAGAACAGCCTCAGCAAGATATTACTTGGCAGCAATTCCTACCAAGTGGCCCTCGTTCATTTTTGCCTTTGTGTTCTCTAACCTCTGACGATCAAGAAGTCGGGCAGGGCTCGTTAGTTTGGTATGACTCTCCACTGCGTATCAAGCAACTGTCAGCAATGACCCCTGAAAAACTACGTAACGAAGTACTTACTCACTTTCCTAAAGAGTTAGGTGATATCAAAGTCTTGAATTCGGGGTCTTTTCCTCTGATACGACGTCATGCTCAATCATATTCGAAGAATAACTGTATTTTAGTCGGGGATTCTGCGCATACGATTAACCCGTTGGCTGGGCAGGGTGTTAACTTAGGCTTCAAAGATGTATCAGTACTGTTGCATGCCACCAAAGAAAAGGGTGAATTGAATCAGTCTGTAGCAAGACGCTATGAAGTGATGAGAAGAGGCGACAACCTAATGATGCAGAGTGGCATGGATTTCTTCTACAAGACATTCAGCAACGACATTGGTCCGCTCAAGTTTGCACGTAATGCTGCGCTAAAATTAGCAGAGAACTCTGGGCCGATTAAAACTCAAGTATTGAAATACGCCTTAGGTCTTTAATTTATTAGTTCAGGTTATCTATATAGAGAAGGAGAGCAGATGCTCTCCTTTTTTGTATGGTGTTGAATGTTATAACTGCTGTGTAACGCAAACTGGTGCGTCGATCTCTAAAGAGTATCCTGTATAAACCAAAGACCCATCCTCATTATCTCGCTTGAATGAGGTGATGTTGTTGGAGTGTTGGTTTGCTGCGATAAGCCATCGTCCGCAGTCAGTAATATGAAAATCACGAGGGAAGCTGCCTTCAGTATTATAGCTATCAATAAAAATAGGCATTTTCGTTGTAGGCTCGATTCTGAAGCAACTGATCATCGATTGGTGTCGACATGATACATAGAGGAATTGCTCATCCGGCGATAGCTTTATTGCAGCTGTAGCCTCTCCTTTTTCCACATTTGGGAGCGCGTCAATCTCTTCGACAATACTCCAGTTCCCAAGAGTTTTTTCCATCATCAGTATCGTTTCAGAGAGCTCACAGATCACATAGGCTTTGTCTTCATCTTTATTGAAGACGAGGTGACGAGGTCCATTGCCCGCAGGAACTTTAATAGATTGCATAGGTTCGTCTAGAAATTCTTCTTGCTCTTCATCAAAGCAATAGAAGTTGATTCGATCAGCACCAAGGTCGACGGTGACAAATTGTGGTGAATTTTGTAAGAACAGACATTGATGAGCATGTGGAGCTGTTTGGCGTTCTTTGTTAGTCCCTGAACCCACCATAGCAATCGTTTTGAGTCGCTTATCGATATTGCCATTAATACTTAAACTAAAAATATCGAATGAGCCGGATGAGTATTGAGACGTAATAGCAAATTTGTGGCTAGGATCAATTGCGATGTGGCAAGGGTGAGCACCAGCGATAGTGCCGGAGTTCTTAACCGCCTTTGAGTTAGGGCTAGGTATATGAATTAACTGTGGCTGTTTTGGCTGATCAACTTCAGACGCGGTATAGATACCAAGCTCGGTTGCTACGACAAAAGACGGGTTAGTGCACTCTGCAAAGAGATCTAAAGGTAATAGCTTTCCGTTTTCCAAGTCTAATTGAGCCTGATATACGCCTTGGCTTTTACTTGGCGTATCCGTGTAGCAACCGATCGTTAAAGTGAGGTTTTTCATAGGGTAGTCATACTCAATTAGAAAATGGAGCAGACATTGTCTTATAAAAAAGTCATGAAGTGATTAGATAGGGAGAAATACTTGGTGACGGGGTTATCAGATTTGCATATTCCAGATAAAACAAAACCCAGCTAAAAAGCTGGGTTTCATTCAATGATGGTGCGGTCGGAGAGACTTGAACTCTCACACCTCTCGGCGCCAGAACCTAAATCTGGTGCGTCTACCAATTCCGCCACGACCGCAGCAAATCTTTA